>CAZXHL010000141.1:0-6328 GCA_964640545.1 uncultured Bacteriovorax sp.
CGTCCACATAAGCCTTGGTGTCTGTCAATCCATTAGCCGCTTTCAAACTAAGCTCCCAAAGAGGTCCCGCAAACACGCCCATACCAAGAACGAAGCCCGCAAGCAAAGTCACGGAAATCATTTGAGGAGTAAAGATACTTATCGCAAAAGAAGGCTGAATCGCCTTCTTCGCCTCTGCATCGCTCACACCATCTGCTGGCGGGTTCTTCCAAAATGCATAGTTCCAGATCTTGATCATTGAAAAGAGGGTGAAGACACTAACGCCAAGAGCTGCGGCTACACTCCACAATTCGTCCTGCGCGATAGCCGCTTTAACGAGGAAAAGCTTGGCAAAAAATCCACTCAAAGGAGGAATGCCCGCAAGTCCGAGAGCCGAGACTAAGAATAGTACCGACAACCAGAGATGACTCTTAAAGAGTCCCCCAGTTTTTTTGAGATAGTCTGTCCCGCTCTCACTTTCGACAACTCCACTGATTAAAAACAGGTTCGTCTTCGCAAACATGTTGTGGACCATGTAGTAAATCGCGGCGGCTATCGCCACCGGACTCTTTAAGGCTAAGCCCAAGGTGACATAACCGACCTGAGAAATAATGTGCACACTCAGAATTCTTCGAATGCTCATTTTCGAGACTGCGCCGATGACTCCGACGATCATTGTCAACACAGATAGCCACCAGATCCAATGGAAGGTCGAGGTACCAGAATGAGGGAAAATAAAAGTGAAGACTCGAAACAAAGAATAAAGCCCAACCTTCGTCAGAAGCCCCGCAAACAGCGCAATCACTGGGATGGGAGGGTTATGATAAGACGCAGGAAGCCAATAGAAAAGCGGGAAAAGCCCCGCCTTCACTCCGAAGGCAACCAATAACAGATGGGCCACCATCGTTAACGATGGCGGCAAAACATCAAAGCTAGAGAGCTTGACCGACAAATCAGCAAAGTTCAAAGTTCCAACCTGCGCGTAGAGTAATCCTACGGCTGTCAGAAAAAATAGAGATGAAATCAAATTGATCACCAGATATTTCAACGCACCCGACAGCTGCTCTTTTTCATTGCCCAAAACCATCAGCACAAAACTTGCCATGAGCAAAATCTCGAAACAGACATAAAGGTGGAAGATATCTCCTGTCACGAAGGCGCCAGATACGCCGAAGATGAGGAAGGCCGCCAAGGGATGGTAAGCAAATCTCTCACGAGCCTTATCAATGCCTCCTTTGAAGTTATAAAGAGCGATCGCAAACCATAAGATCGAAGTGACCAGAAGTAATAAGGCACTGAACAAATCCGCAACATAAACAATTCCAAAAGGTGCAGCCCACCCGCCCATCCGTGCCACCAAGGGCCCGTGGGCATCTACGGCGATTACGAGTGCAAAGGAAAAGCCAAAGTGAGCCATCGCTCCTAAAAGCTGCAAGATTCTTTGAGTGCAAAGTTTATCCCAGAAGAACAGACATAGAATTCCAGTGAATAAACCCACTACAGGAGGCGCAATCGCCAACCACTCCATACCAACAGTCATCACTCTTGCCTCATTTCATCGACATCTTCTATATCGAGAATTTTCTTAATCTTAAAAACAAGTCCTAGAGCAAAAGCTAAAACACCCATCCCAATAACAATGGCGGTTAGAATCAAAGCCTGGGGAAGCGGATCTGCGTGAGGAAAGCCCGCAAGTGACTCCCCAGCAATCAAAGGCGCCTTCGCGCGAAGAAGTCCTGGCGAAGTAAAGATCACCATATTCGCAGCATTACTTAGAACCAAGAGCCCCAAGACAATGCGACTGATGCTTCTTTGCATGAGCAAATAAAAACCTAAAGCCATTAATACGGCGACAACAATGACAATCCACGCTTCCACCGATCAATCCTCCATAAGCAGTAAGATAAAGTTTACGCCAATACCAAGCACGACAAGAAAGACTCCCAAGTCAAACATAACAGGAGTCCCCACATAGACATTGCCAAGCAAGGGAATGTAGAGATCTGCCCACACTCCCTTAAAGAAAGCATTACTAGTGAAGAGCCCAATGAACCCACTAGAGGCGGCAATCAAAAGCCCCCACCTGATCAGGGTAAATGTCTTCAATCGATAGACTCGAATCAAAGTGGGCTTACCAGCTGATAAGGCAATCACCGCAAAGGATACGGCGGCTAGCAGTCCCGCGATAAAGCCCCCCCCCGGAGCATTGTGGCCACGGAAGAACAAAAAAGCAGAAAAGATCCAAATAGCTGGAAACAAGAATCTTCCAACCGTTCTGAAGAATAAAGAGTCAATCATGGAGCATCTCCCTCCCTACGCCATCTCACCAAGGCATAAACCCCTAGGGACGCTAGCGCGAGAACGACAATCTCTCCCATGGTATCCCACCCTCTGAAGTCGACAAGAATAACGTTTACAATGTTCTTACCCTTGGCGAGCAAGTAACTGTTCTCAGAAAAGTATCCAGAAATTCTTTCGAAGTAAGGGGAATTGAGTGAAAGAAGAACTCCCACCGCGAACAAAAGTCCTATCCCCATAGACAACCCCAAAGAAAGCAAGTGAAAACTCTTTGGAGCTTTGATTGAGACCCTTGAAAAGTGAAAAAGAACCAAAATAACTAGAATCAAACTTAAGGCTTCAACGAGAACCTGCGTGATGGCCAAGTCAGGCGCTCCATAAAGCACATAAAAAGCAGCCACCCCAAGTCCCACGACACCAGTCGCAGCTAAAGCAACAAAAGTTTTTCTGGAAAGCAGCGTGAGGATCGAAGCAAAGACTAATGAGAAGACCAAAACGATCTCTTCAAAATTCACGTCATTCCAAAAACGCTCAGCCAAGCTCCAATCTTGTTGTCTCAGTAAAGGCCAAGAAACAATCACTATCGTAAAGGCGAGAATGCTCGCGACGTACTTTCTTAAGTATCCATTTTGGAAAAAGCCGAAAATCTTCGGAGACAGAACGGGAATCAATTCTACTTTTTTCTTATAGAGATCTTCGATCCCGTAATGCCAGTTGCCGGTAATTTTGGAAACAGCTTCGATGATCGACTCTCTAAAGCGATAGAGCACGAGGCCCGTAGCGATCACGGCCACCGTAATAAACAATGGCGGGGTCAGACCATGCCATAAAGCTGGATGATAACTATCCTTAAACCCGAGTAGCGCTTCAGAGGCGGGCTCAACCAAGGCATGACTCAAAAGTCCCGGAGCTAGTCCAAATAAAATTCCCAAGAAGGCTAAGCAAACAGGTCCGAGATAGAAACCCCACCCACCGTCGTGAATGTGCTCTTTGCGAACAGAAGCATCTACAGGTGATACCTTCAAAGCATCGCCCCAGAAAACCGTATGCACGAGCATGCAGGTCAAATAAACAAACGCAACAGATCCAATAAAGAGCGCAGGCAGCGCCATCCAGGCCATCGCAAAATTACCGCCACCATGAAGCGTGGCTTCAATCGCAAGCTCTTTCGAAATGAATCCGAGAGTCGGAGGCAGTCCCGAAAAAGCAATTCCGGCTGCAACGGCGGCCCATGCTGTTGTGGGCATAAACTTAGCAAGCTTTCCGAGCTTGGAGAGATCACGTGTTCCAGTTTCATGATCTACAGTTCCCGCAATCATAAAGAAGGAAGCTTTGTAGAGAGCGTGAGCAAAGAGGAAGAATAAGAAAGCTTCAAAAGCTTTAGGCGTTCCTACCCCGAGGAGCATGGTCAAAGTTCCGAGTGCCGCGAGTGTCGTGTAGGCGAGAATGCCTTTGATGTCTTTCTGACCAAACGACATCCAAGCCGCAAGCAATACCGTCAAAGCACCCATCACACACAAAGTGTTCATCCAGAAAGGCGTGCCGCCCAAAACGGGAGTGAGTCTTGCCATCAGAAAGATTCCGGCTTTTACCATGGTTGCTGAATGCAGATAAGCACTCACTGGTGTCGGGCCGGCCATCGCGTTCGGCAGCCAATAGTGGAAGGGGAATTGAGCTGACTTCGTCATGGCTCCCAGCAAAATAAGCCCCGTGAACAATGGATAGAGCTGAGCGTTCTTAAGCGCCCCACCCTGTAAAATAATTTGAGAGATTTCGAAAGTACCCGCAGCAGATCCCAGCATCAAGAAACCAGCCAGCATCGCGAGCCCGCCGATCCCGGTTGTGAGTAGCGCCATCAAAGCAGAATCACGAGACTTCTGAGATTCGTGATTGAATCCAATGAGCAAATAAGACGTGATCGAAGTGAGCTCCCAGCAAACGAACAATCCAATGAGATTATCGCTTAGGACCACACCGAGCATCGCCAGCATGAACAAAGTCAAAAAGGCGTAGAAGCGCTTAAGAAAGGGATGGCCTTTCAAATAAGCCCCTGCGTAAATAAAAATAAAGAAGCCGATGCCTGAAATCAGACAGGCCATCAACAGAGCCAACGCATCAAGCCTGAAGGAAAGAGTTAGCCCAATCTGAGGTGCCCAATCTAGAACATAGCTAGAAATCGCAGGAAGGTGCTGGACCTTCCCCAAGAAAAAAACAAATAGCCCTAGAGGCAAAAGCGACAGTAGAATCGGCCCAAGCATCGCCCATGACTATAACGTAAAAGCTCAAGGATGACGATTGAGCTTCAAATTTAAGTGCTCGGCCAGCGCCTTAAACACTAGATTATGGCGCATCCACTTCCTAGATAAGCTCTGGAAACCAAGCCTATCTATGTTAAGGTTTCTTCCATGAGAAAAAAAATAAGGATAGCCTCGCTTCAGTATTTTATCCGCCCTGTAAGCTCCTTTTTGCAATTCGAAGAGCAAGTATCTGCCCTAGTTGAGACGGCGAAAGGCTACAAATGCCGTATGGTAGTTTTTCCCGAATATTTCACGACCCAGCTTCTAACGCTCGGCAACGTCAAGCGCCCTATTCAAGAGCAGATCTCCGATCTTGCCGACCAAGAAGGTCGCTTTGTCGAAATGATGGGAAATCTTTCCAAAAAATTTGGCATCCATATCGTCGCAGGAACACTTCCCGTGTGGTCTGACTGCAAAGGCATGATTCACAATCGTTGCCACGTATTTGCTCCCAACGGAAAAACGGGCTTTCAAAACAAGCTCCATATGACTCGTTTCGAAGCCGAACACTGGAAGGTTTCATCTGGGACAAAACTCAAAATTTTTGAAAGTGATTTTGGAAAGTTTTCTGTCAACATCTGCTATGACGTAGAATTCCCCGAAATCGCCCGGATTGCAGCCCTAAAAGGCGCCGAGCTTTTAGTTGTTCCTAGCTGTACAGACGATAGGATGGGTTTCTACAGAGTGCGCCATTGCGCCCAAGCTCGCGCCATTGAAAATCAATTTTATGTCATTCACTCAGGAACAGTGGGGTCCCTACCTCAAGTTCCGGCCGTGAGCCTTAACTATGGACAAGCTTCTATCCTCACTCCATGCGACTACTCCTTCGCACGAGACGGCGTTCTCGCAGAAGGCATCGCAAACCAAGAGAGCATGGTCATCGGAGAAATGGACCTAGATCTTGTTCACGAAAGTCGAACTGACGGAACCACTCTGCCACTTCGAGACAGCGCAGACACACAACGACTAATTGCAGGAGCAGAACTGGTCGCCTTGTAGGCAACTTCGGAGCGCCAACGCACTCAGAGACCAGTGAGTTTTTGCAGTGCAGCTGCGCTCCAGGGAGGCCTAAATTTCAACACTCACACTGTAGAGTCTAGTTAAACTTCTGAAGCAACAGCGAAGGCAAAAATCATCTTTAGCGCAGTTTGCAGGATTTTAAGTAAATCCACTGTCGGTCATGCTGCCTATCACCAATAGGCCAACCTCCATACTTAGCATTTACTGTAAAAGTTCCTTCCCCAGTTTTAAAATTAATATCAATGCGACGATCGAGGTAGTCTTTCTTACTACGAGTAACGAGTCTCCCAGGGACTAACGTTGTGAGCTCCTCGTATGGAATGCTGTGCCAGTTAACAACGCCTTTAAGCCTCTGAGGCACGTTCAAAAGCATTGAGCTTCCTTCTAAGTCTTGAGATCGAAGTCTCGCGTTCTCTTGAACGATACCCGTATCATAGTTATTCTGTTTTTTTCTATACTGATAGACCGTGCATTCAAAGCCTTTGGCTTTAAGTCTTGAGAAAGTGCTATGATCAATCTGCTGAGGGGCCTTACCGCCAGCGGCAAAGGCCAAAGATGATGAAAGTAATGTTACAATCGATAAAATTTTCACTTGAAATTCTCCCTTTTATTTTGAGTCTATATTCCTAGCTTTAATATTAGATTGCAGTCAAAAACAAATGGTTCGCTCCACTGCATAAGATCCAGCAATTGCGAGGTTTTTAGCCGTCGCCCAACAATAAGCAAACTAGAGC
>CAZXHL010000142.1:0-6218 GCA_964640545.1 uncultured Bacteriovorax sp.
CCTAGGATTTTTCTCCAAAGGAATGATGGTTCCCGAGTTTGAAAAGGTTGCGTTTGGAATGAAAGAAGCTGGTGAGATTTCTAAGCCAGTTAAGACACAGTTCGGCGAGCATTTGATTCAGTTTGTAGAACGCAAAGAGGCTTCTGAGAAAAGTTTTGATGAGGTGAAAGACGAAATTGCACCAGCGACTTGGATGGAAGCTAGAAAAGAAGAAGAGCTCAAGACACTTTTGGCAGATTGGGCCGGTAGCTCCAATGGTCCCAGCGCCGCTCAGTTAAAAAAGTATAAATTAGAGTGGAAAGAGGCTGAAGCATGGAAGCCTTCAAGTACATTTTTCCCCCCTATTGGAGACGTTGAGACTCACATGGCTGATTTCCTGTCTTTGACCTCTGATAAGAAGTTTCTCGCTAAGGCGATTCCCAAAGGCAATGCCTTTGTGTTTGTTAGGTTGAAAAAGATAGAGGATGCCCCGTTAGAGGACGCTCAAGTTCTTGCTGATACCAAGGTAAACCAAGCTTATGAATTCTACTTTAAAACTCGATACGAAGATGCTGATAAGGCCAAGCGTATTGATATCAACGAAGAAAAGCTGGCACAGATCCAAGACGCCATTCAGCAGCAACTTTGATAAGCCACTCATTCCTAGTGCATATTTTAAATTAAATAGTTTTATTTAGATTTCGGCCGTTTAGGGAGGTTTTTTCCTCCCCTAACGGCTTTTTGACAGCATAAACTTGCCGAAAAGGGATAAAATCTTATAGGACTCGAGGGATAACGGGTCACTTCTGGGGGGAAGTTTATACATGGATAAGTTTTTGAGCCGATTTTGGGAAGTGATAGGTCTAAGCGCCTTGGTTGTGCTGTTTTGCCTAGAGATCAATGGTTCCGTTAGGGCGGCAGACCTGGGCGGGAAGCCAAAAAGTATCAAAGTAGGAGAGCAACCCAGTAACCCCGTGGATGATGGCTCTGATAAAGATGTCGTGCCTAAGGGCCGTCAGCCAGGTAGTTCCCTTGCAGATCAAGTCGATAATGAGGCTTTTGGCGGAGATCGAGCGATCAAACTTTCTCAACCTGAGATTCGCTACAAACCAACGCAAATCGACGGCACGACGATGTATGTTGTGGAGTATGATTCTAAGGGGCCATACGCCAGAGCGGTATCCAAACTAAAAAAACAACATGACGTTAAGACCGATAAAAATGGTCATTTGCTTTTGAATCAAGGCCAGCTTGATGAAGTGATCAATCATGCAGAATAAAGTACTAATAGTCATATTAGTTTGAAACTAAAAACCCAAGGTAGCATTTAGCTCCCTTGGGTTTTTGTTTTAATTTATCAACTCTAAGGTTTAACTAGAATTTAGCAGCCAAACGAACTTTTACGTTTGAGTTTGTGGTATCAGTTGTCGTTTTTGAGAATTCTCCCAAAACGCCGCCGCTAACACTTTTGTTGATGTCTTTGAGGAGTCCAATCTCGAAGGCTTGTTTTATGCCGGCTGCGTCTTGAGACGCTTTGTTGCCAGAGTAGAATCTACCGTAGAAATGGTGCATCGGGCGAAAAGCATAAGTGGCTGTCGCGCCAAATCCTAGACGTGCAGAACTTCCGTTAACTTGAGCTTTGAGTAAGGCAAATTCGCCGAGAAATTTGAAGGTGTCACTTCCGCCCGCAATAGCAGCGCCAAAGCCAACAACAGCATTCGCTGAGTTTGCAGAATCACCATCCTTATTTTGGAAGCTAAAGAAAGCTTGTCCATCCAAGTCCTCATTAAGAGCCGCTTTGTAGGCAGCTGTGAAGTTCATGCTGCTGTCCGCGCCGCCGGCACCTAAAGCATCATCATTTCCATTTTGAGCTGTGATCGAAAGAAGGCCGTCTTCTCCGAAATTGTGCTCGTAGTTAGCGCCAAGTGCGCGACGGTTTCTGAATGATTGAGTCAAAGATGCATTTACCCATCTGAGGCCAGTCGCGTCGTTGAGCCAAGAGATATAATCGTCGTGGAGGTATCCAATTTGAAATTTACCATTCCCGGCACTTCGAGTGAGGTAGGCTCCTTCAACAAGAACGGCGGTAGAGGAAGTAGCAAATAAGCTGAAGTCCATTTCATAGTTCCCATCAAGTTTATAGGTAGTAGATAAAAGTGCACGATCAACTCCGTAAGACATTGAACTGTTGTTAGAGGTGAAATTCACATCAAGTTCTGTCCAAAGTTCTCCACCAATGCTGAGCTTGTCATTGATCTTGGCCGCAGCGTTAGAGTTTGCGGAAGTGAAAGCCAAAGTAGCAATGCACCCAAAGGCGAGAGTTTTCGTTGTGAATAATTTAAAGTATTGTTTCATTTTTTCTCCTTGTTGATTTTTTTAAAACGTTTTTAACGTTTATATTTCAAGCAATCCTTTGCGGATGCTTTGTAACGATTTAAGTAGAGACGGCATTTTTGCTAGCTCTAGTGAGTTCGGCCCATCACAAAGGGCTTTATCTGGATTCGGGTGAGTTTCTAAGAACAGCCCGTCTATTCCCACGGCCATGGCTGCTCTTGCAAGGACGGCGATCATGTCACGACGTCCGTCGCTGGCGCCCCCTTTTCCTCCTGGAAGTTGAACGCTGTGAGTGGCGTCCATCACGACTGGCGCGTATTCTCTCATCTCTACGAGGCCGGTCATGTCGTTAATGAGCCTGCCATAACCGAAGCATGTTCCCCGATCGGCAAGCAATATGTTTTCGTTTCCTTGAGACCTAGCCTTTTGAACAATGCTTTTCATATCTCCAGGAGCCATAAATTGGCCTTTTTTGATGTGAAGAACTTTTCCTGTTTTAGCAGCTTCTACGACTAGATCTGTTTGACGGCACAAGAATGCGGGGATTTGAATGACGTCAGCGATCTCTGCAACTCTTTTGATCTGAGAAACTTCATGCACGTCTGTGATGAGATCACAGCCGACTTTGCTTTTTACGAGTTCTAGTCCCTTGAGCGCTGTTTCCATTCCTGGGCCTCGAAACGAATCGATACTTTGTCTATTGGCTTTGTCGAAACTGCATTTGAAAATCCAGGGGATTCCAAGTTCTTTCGTTGCGCGTTTTAATTCTGTTGCAACTTCAAGCACCATGCCGGCATCTTCGAAAATGTCTGGTCCTGCAAATAAGACCCAATCTTTTCGATTTCCCCAAGTGTATTCGGCGTTTGAGGTCTTAAGTTCAACTGCGTTTCTATGTGTTTCGAAGAGGCTCATAAAGCAACTAGTCTTCTATTCGATTTCGAGCCCATTGCAAATCGGCCGCTGTATCAATTCCATGAAATTCATCTGGATTGAGATCTTGGTCGACTTTTACCCAAAGCTTAAAACCGTTTTCCAGGGCTCTCAGCTGTTCTAATTTTTCGCTCAACTCTAGAGGACTCGGTGCCAAGTTGCAGAATCGTTCTAGGAACTCATATTTGTATGCGTAGGCGCCAATATGAAGAAGGCTCAAGGTCTTGGATGTGGAATCAGCTTGATGAGGAATAGGGCTTCTTGAAAAATAGAGGGCGTGCTGCTGCGCATTCAAGATGCACTTAACTTTGGAGATATCCGAGCGGTCTAGTGCCGTGGGCCACGGACACGCTAGCGTGAAATAGGACTCAGTCTTGTTCTTCTCAACCGTTTCAAAAAATGATCTTAAAACGTCGGAATTTACAAAAGGCATGTCACCTTGAACGTTGATGACTTTTAGGTGTGAAGTGTCGAGGCCGTGAGTCTTCGTGTAGCTTTGAACAGCTTTAAAAACTCTGTCGGTTCCCGAGGGGCATGATGGTTGAGTCATGATGACTTCGACATTCATACCGTGCTTTTTTATCTGCTCTGCAGATCTCTCACTATCAACGGCTACCAGCAACACTTGCGTCTCGAGTAAGGCGGAGCTTGTTGCTTTTATAGCGCGAATCATCAGCGGGATGCCGCCAATATCTTCTAAAATTTTTTCGGGAAGTCTTTCGGACTTTAGTCGAAATGGAAGAACAACGATTGAAGATGGTTTTTTCATTTTTAAAGACCTCTGTTTTTCTTGTGAGATATCAAATCAAATCGTGGATGTGAACAAGTCCAAGAAACAAGTTGTTCTCATCTACGACCGGAGCGCAATTCACTTTTCTGCCCTTTTGTTCGAGCGTCGCGATAGCGTTATCAATCAAAATATCTTTCTTGAGTGTGATGGGTTTCTTCATCATGATCGTCGTTGCCGGAGAATCGATTTCAATTTTCTCGGCCCAGGCTCGGCGAATGTCTCCATCAGTGATGATACCTAATAGCTTTCCTTCAGCGTCCAAAATATTGAAAACTCCTAGTGGGTAGTCACCGATAGCTTTGGCGACTTCAGTGAGAGGTGTGTTCTCGTTACCCCAAGCACATTTTTCTTTGCTGTGATAAACATCGGCAACATTTTGGTTCAGACGTTTTCCTATGCTGCCGCCCGGGTGGTAGCCCGCAAAAACCTGCTTGCTGAAACCTTGCTCTTCTGCAAAACATGAAACAAGTGCGTCTCCCAACGCGAGTGCTACGGTCGTGCTCGCCGTGGGGAGCATGTTGATCGGGCAGGCTTCCTTCTCAATACTAGCGTTCAGAACAACTTCGGAATGTTGAGCTAGAGGAGAATTAACATCTCCAGTGATGGCGATGCAGGGATTGCGATCCTTGAAGAAGGGCAGTATTCCCAAAATTTCAGCGGTTCTTCCACTCTTTGAAAAAAGAAGCACAACATCGTCTTCACGAATCGAACCTAAATCACCGTGAAAAGCTTCTCCCGGATGCACGAAAATCGCAGTGACTCCCGTGCTCATAAACGAGGCCGCGAGTTTCATGGCCACATAGTGACTTTTGCCAACGCCCATAAACACGAGTTTGTTACGAGCCTTTGTCGCTTTGGTAATAAGAGTCAGAGCTTCTACAAAAGATTCGTCAACAAAATCAGCAGAACGCGAAATTGCTTTTGCTTGAGTTTGCAAAAATTCCTGGGCTCTTTTAACGTGATCACTCACTGTAGAATTTGCCCCCGTTTTTGGCGAGTTCTTTAAGGGCCTCAGAAGGCGCTAAACGTGGACCGTGTTGGTCCGACAATCTTTCGAGTTCCGCAACCACAAGTTCAAGTCCGACAGAATCCGCATAGCGGCAAAGCCCTCCACGGAAAGGAGCAAAGCCAGTTCCAAAAATCATCGCAAGATCCACTTGCTCCGGTCCAGCCGTGAGGCCTTCTTTGAGAATTTCTGCGGCTTCATTAATCATGGGGAAGATTTGTCGTCTAATGAGACTTTCTGGTGTGTGTTCTGGCGTCTGCGGGGCGCTACCGTTGAATAACAATTGGTGAATACCTACGACGTCAGGCTCTAGGCGCTTGCCGCCCTTTTCACTCCATTTGTATAGACCCAAGCCAGATTTGCGTCCCAACCTTGGGTTGGCATTTCCTTCGGTGTTTTCTGATAGAATTTTTTCGATGGCGTCTGATGGTTTGGATCTCTCTCCGAGGTCTTGGAATAAAATCTTAGCTACTTTAGCGCCAACATCTAATCCGATTTCGTCGAGAAGCTCACAGGGACCCATAGGCATTCCAAACTTCTTTAGGATTTTATCCATACTCTCAATGCCGTAACCTTCGAGCAGGCAATACCCAGCTTCATTGAGCCAAGGCATAAGAATGCGATTCACAAGGAAACCTGGACCGTCTTTTACGACGACAGGAGTTTTGCCGATGCTTTTAACGTATTTTACAGCGCGAGCGATTGAGGCTTCAGAGGCTTGATCGTGTGAAATCACTTCAACAAGTGGCATACGGTGAACGGGGTTGAAGAAGTGAAGGCCTACTAGTCTTGAAGGGTCTTTGAAGGCAGGTGCCATTTCACTCACGCGCAAACTTGATGTGTTTGAAGCGATAATGCAATCAGGACCAACAGCGGCTTCTACCTCTTTGAAGACCGCTTTTTTGATATCCATGTTTTCAACGACAGCTTCGATAACCAGGTCACAGGCTTTGAAGCCGCTATAATCGATTTGACCATGAATTCGATTCATCCATTGATTCTTTTCAACTAGGGTCACTTGTTTTTTTGAGAGTGCTGTTTCCGCGAGCTTGTTGGCATGGATAATAGCTTTCTGGACGCTTTCCCAGTTGATGTCCTTTACGAGAGTTTTCATTCCCTTGGAGGCACTTTGAGAGGCAATACCTCCTCCCATAACTCCAGCGCCGAGAACTGCGACTT
>CAZXHL010000143.1:0-2525 GCA_964640545.1 uncultured Bacteriovorax sp.
GGTGAATTGCAGGCGCCAGCCTGCAAGAGGGGAGTAGCACTCCCCTTGTCCTGTGGATAAGCTTAAATATTTTATATTCTCTAGAAGGCTGCTATCACAATGGTAGGGTCGCTAACTTTTCCTACCCGCAGCTTTAGCTAAACAAACATCAACGATATCGCGAGGAGTATGCCACCGAGCAAATGTGCTTGAGCCGCCTTGATTCGAATTCCATTCAAGAGTGGAGAATCCGGACCTGAAGCCTTGTAGCAAATACTCACAATCTGAAAAATGACAGGCAATAGGAGTAACGTGCCCGCAACCTGCCAAGGGAGAACTGAAGTCAGCACTCCGTGCAGAAGTGCGAGATATGCAGCAAAATAAAAACTTACAAGAACAATTTTTGATTTCTTATAGCCCAACTCGCCAGCCAGCGTCCGCGCGCCACTTTCTCGATCAAGCGGAATATCTTGCATATTGTTCACATGCAAAATTCCGCAAGCAAGAAAACCGAAGAACACACTCACCTGCCACATTCCTGGAATGATCTGATCAAAGGTTGCAAGTGAAAACCCTGCCCCCAACACCGGACCACAGAGTAAGAAGACATTCACGTCCCCCAGCGCTCGATACTTCAAGCGAAGTGGCCAGCCGGAATAACCGATGACTCCTATCACCCCGATCGACCCCACAAGCAGTAGGGCTTCGAAATTATCTATCAATATCGGAATTCCACACAGAACCCCTAGCGCTAGAAATACGTGACCAAAGCGCCTCAATGCTTTTGCGCTCACCCATCCTTTCGTCAGAACACCGCTTCCCCCGGGATTGCCAGGAAAGTCAATCAGCTTCAAATGGTCTTCCACATCGTTGTAAACATTCACAGCGATCTGCATAAAGACTGCCCCAAAGAGAGCAAGAATAAAATGAGGCCAACTCACCATATAAAATGATTTAAGCCCGAGAAGCATAACCACGATCCCGGGTAGGGCCGTGGCCGTTAGGCTGATCGCGCGAAGTGACTCCAAGTAAATCTTCAAAGTCGATGGACGAGACGACACGATCTTAAATGCCACTGACTTAACTTGTGGATCCGTCTGAATCATTTCAGAAGGGGCGACGTGAAAACATCTCTCCCCATCGCAATACTCTCCGTTCCACAAAACTTTCTGAAACTCGTCAGAATTTGATTTTAAGATGATTGGGCCTTCCATTTTAAACCGTCCTTTTCTCTAATGCTTGCATCAATACGTTAAGCTCTTGTCTTGCTTCAGGATTAGTCTGCCATCCCCGTGACTGAGCGTGACGATCTATTGCGTCCAAACATTCGTTCGCTAAAGACAAGCGTCCTGCGACCACGCCTCGCACCTCATCCATCGCTTGTGAAAGCTCCATTGCCGTCCAAGGAAAGACTGGTTCGTTCTTGCCAAAGTGTTTTTCAAACTCACCCCGCATGGAGGGATTGTTTTGAAGTAGGGTGTGCGTGACCTGATTGAGCTGGCCTTCGAGATAATCTTGAGCAAAACGCTTTCCCGAGCTTTCCTCAAAATCAAGACAATCATCTACCGCCTGAAAGACCAAACCAATCAAACGACTCCACTCAAGACTAAGGTCAATGGTCACTTCATCTGCCGCAAACAAGCGCAAAGGCGCCAAGCAACACCATCTCATCACGCTACCTGTTTTCAAATAAGCTATTCGCTCAATGTTCTTCATAGAAAGATCGCTTCGATAACGAGACTCGAGCTGCAACCATTCACCAGTGACGAGGTCATCAAGCGTGTCGGAAAGATCCTCAAGCAAAGCGTTGTTCTGATACTTTAAAATTCCTCTTGTCGCACGAGTCAGCAGTAAGTCTCCAGCAAGAACCGCGTGGATGTTTGACGTTTTCTCGTTCAAAGTTTTTTTGCTGCGACGAAGCTTTGCTTCATCAATCACATCATCATGAGCAAGGCTCGCTGAATGCACAAACTCAATGCTCTTGGCACAATCCAAAAGCTCCATGGGATCGACGCCGATGTAGGCTCCAAATAATAGACACAAATGCGGGCGCATCCGCTTACCGCCAACGAGAACCGTGGCATCAATCAATTCCTCAACTAACGGTTTTCGACTCCCATCGATCTCCACAGAAAAATCAATCTGCGAAAGTGCGTTGTCGATTTCTACACGAAGAGAAGAAGGTTGATACTGTTTCATTCCTGTTTTGCCATCAAACTTTCTGAGGCATGCCCGACTCCAGCAATCCGTAGGTCATGGAGTAAGACAGTTGATCAACATAAAATCTTGCTAATGCCGTTAAGGCTTCGTCATTCGGATCTGCAAATTCAGAAAGAATGAGATAACCATTTTCCCCGTGTTGCTTTTCAATTTCTCCAGACCTGGATTCAAGCCACTCGGCCTGATGAGAACTAACTCCGTAAACTTTCACCGCCGACTCATAGAGCGGTTCGATCATTAATGGAACCAAAGATTCAATTCCAATCGTAAGTGCCGCTGTTCCAACCTGCCACGGGAAGTCTGTGCTGTAAATCGCCGACCGCAAT
>CAZXHL010000143.1:2535-6058 GCA_964640545.1 uncultured Bacteriovorax sp.
TGATGGACCCAAACTCTATGGGGCGTGTAGGTCCATGGAGAATTTTCTATTTGCTTTCGCGGCCCACCGAAAAACTCTACGATTCGCCCTAGAATATCGGTGTCACCGTCCACATCTTCATGTCTTCCCGCAAGAAAAGTCGTCACTTCTTGAGGGCGTTTTTTGATGAGATGTCTGACGTGCTTGTCAAAATCCAACAGGTGCCACATCAATCCTGAAAAATATCTTTGCGCATCCTCATGCGAAGCCGTTTTGTCCTGCATCGACTTAATAAAGGGATGTGCGACGAGATCCTTAGCTCTGGGCTGTATGATTTCTGTTTTAATGTCTTCTAACCACTTTGTGTATGCCATGATCTCGGTATAGCATCTAGTTTACAAAATACTAAACAAGTTTTAAGACAAAGAAATGACTCAAAAGCCTCTCGATTTATGGATACTTAGGGCAATCCTGATCGTAGCCTTCGCCTACCATGGAGCCTGGAATCTGGATCAAGCGGGCCTGAACTGGTGGACCCTCAACCAAGCCCAGCTTCCCTTTCCCACCTGGATGAGATGGCCCGTGGGAATAGCCGAGATCGCTTTCGCGGTTTGGATTCTATGGGGGAGATTGATCACCTTGCCGCTGCTAGGAATCTGCGCCTTGATGTCGGGCGCGGTTCTTAGCAATTTCCACAACGGCTACTCCTATAAGAACTTAGGAATTGAGGTTCCCCTCGCCTATCTTGGCATTGCTATCGTTCTATTAATTCGCGGCGGCTTTTTCGACCGCATCGTAAAGCTGTTGAACACCAAAGTCCGTTAGAGGTTCGCCATTGATAAAAAAGCTAGGCGTGTATTTAGCACCGAGGAGCTGAGCATCACGCGTGTCTCTTTCAATGATCTTATCAAACTCTGGATCGTTCATTTCTTCCTTGATCCTAGCAACGTCAACTCCAGCCTCGGGGAGAACTTCCCACAGGTATTCTGGGTTTGGATTGTGGTGGTTGCCCCACTGCGGTTGGTATTTGAAAATCACATCTAAAGTTTCCCAAAACTTATTTTGTTTTCTAGCCGCCTCTAGAATCTTTACCGCAAATTTAGAATTCGTATGGAGAGGCAAGTAGCGAATGACAACTTTCACTTTACCTTCGTAGCGTCTGAGCATTTCTTCTACGTATGGAGCGAAAGCTCTACAACTTTCACACTCGGGATCTAGGAATTCTACAACGGTAACTTTCGCCATGATCGGCCCCTTAAATGGAGCGCCATCCGGAACAAGCCTCTCACTATTTGCAGCAACCTTGTCTTTAGCTTCTTGATCCGCTTTTGATCCCATCACATTTGAAGCCACAAAATATCCAGCGACAACTAAAACAACAGGAATAATGACAAACAATAATTGATTTTTTTTCATAGGGACCTCTTCTGTTTGAATCTAATTTGCGCGCCCAGCAAGAGACTGAACGCTATGAATGACAACATTGGAATTGTGATAAAGCCGAACCACTGAATGTATGTGGTCGTACACGGCACTCCGCCCACACAGGGAGCCGCAGATTCTGGAATGATTTCAAAGTACAAAAGCAAGTGATAGCTCGCAATCACCCATCCTGAAATCGTCAGAGGCAAGGTATACTTCAACACCTTCGAATCCGACGTCAGCAACGCCGCCAGAAAAATAAAGGCCAGCGGATACATCGCAATTCTTTGATACCAACACAAAACGCAGGGATAGAAATGCATAACCTCACTGAAGAACAAGCTGCCAGCCGTCGCCACAAGTGCCACGATCCAGCAGAAATAAAGATAAACCGTCGTTTTCATGAGTGGTTACGAACCTACACCCGATCCCAGCATCTGTTAATATCTCTTGATTCAAATCTGCATGGCCCTATACAGTTTAGTGATGACTAAACAAAAGGAGCCGACATCTACCCCCAAACTTTCTTGGGAACTAGACGACCTATCTAGGCAAGTTGGTGAATTTATTAGATATTGGGGATTTAAAAGCATTCATGGTCGCATTTGGGCCTTGCTCTACCTCTCCTCAGAGCCCCTCGATGCCACTCGCCTCACACAACACCTCAAGGCCTCCAAGACCCTCATCAGCTTCTCCATCAAAGAATTGCTTGAATACGATGTGATTCGTGAAGTGGGCCAAGGCCCTCGAGGCACGATCCTATTGTCTGCCAATCCCGAAATTGAAGAAGTCATCAAAAACGTTTTGAGAACCAGAGAAAAGGTTATGCTCTCCAAAATCGCTGCCTCCTCCAAAAAGTTTGCGGCGAAAGCAAAATCTGAGAAAACGGTTTCTATAGACCCCGATAAGCTCAACTCTCTTGGCGAAATGGTTCAAAGTGCGAACGACATGTTGAAATTGGCCCTTGATACGAGCGACGACACCTTTGGATCAATAGTCGGACTCGCCCAGGCCTTCACTCTTTTCACTGAGACCGTAGACACTTCGAACTAAATCCGACTTTCTTTAGAAATCAGGACTTTAGTTCCGCACCTTGGTGTTGACGCGCTGCATTAAAGGCGGTATAATCCGGCCTCAGTTGAAGTTGGAGGAAACAGAATGCGGTTAAATACTACCCTCGCCCTAGCCCTTGGAGTTTGCACCTTAGCAAGCACCGCCCATGCACAAGTAAGAAGAGATGGTGACGGCGTCACCCTCAAAATCCTCAGAAATGAGATCATCTTTCTTGAAAATGCCACTTACCAACGTCGTCATCTCCAAGAGGAAGATATCGCGAGAGCTATAAGACTTGTTCGAGAAGCTCAAGATTCTTTGTTAGGCAAAGAACTCCTGGAAGTTTGCTCTGAAGACAGAGACATTGATGCCCTAAGAAGGGCGACCGACACCATCAAAGAAGTTGCAGACAACTACCTATCCATGGGGAGTTACGATGCAACAGTATACGCTAAGGCTTGGGTCAAAGAATACCCGTGCTCCGCAGCGGAAAGCTTTGCCAACACGGTTGTGAAGCTGCAAACAACAGCGGACAATGAGTTTTCAATGGGTAGCTATGATGCATCTGTTTTTGCAAAGACTTATGCCTTAAAAGTCTGCGACCGCTATGAAGCCAATGAGATTGCTGAAAATGCTCCGAAGCTCAGGGAATATGCTGACAACAGCTTATCCATGGGAAGCTATGATGCCTCCATATGGGCGAAAAATAAAATCCTAAAAGATTACTTACAGTGCGAAAATGGCGAAGGCTTTAAATATGGCAGAGGTAGAGGCGATGGCCACCGAGATCGCCGAGATAGACGTTAATTAATTTCTTTAAATCAAGAATTTAGAATTTGAGACCCAAGGCAGGGTCTAGCTAAGGGCTTAGAACTTTCGAGTTCTAAGCCCTTTTGCTTTTTAGAGCCTTGACACATAGGCTCTCGCGGCCTACTTTTCCGAGGGTCCAATTCAGTGTGGCGACACACTTGTTCTTCTCGATGCCCGGGTGGTGGAATTGGTAGACACGCAGGTCTAAGAAGCCTGTCCTAGAAATGGGGTGCTGGTTCAAGTCCAGTCTCGGGCACCA
>CAZXHL010000144.1:0-5993 GCA_964640545.1 uncultured Bacteriovorax sp.
TTGTGGCAATATTCGGGAACTCATCAGGTGCGATATGCGGCGGCGCAGATGGCTAGGAAGCTGACATCGTCGCTTTCTGCCGTGGCCTCGGTTACGGGGCATCAAAGCAAAAGCATGGCGGAAAAATACAGCGCCCAAAAGTCTATTGATCTCAATAAAAGTTCTTTAACACTAATCGAGCAACACTTGGCCGAGGAGTTTGCTCGATAAAAAATACGGACCCTTTCCCCGAAAGGAAAGTTAGCCCTAGACAAGAGACGAAGTGCCTCAAGATTTTGCGTGAAGTTGCTCTAAGCGACTTATCAGCACGCTTTGTTTCTTGAGTCTGAGAGGAGGGCTGACAGCGCAGCGGAACCCGATATTGTTATTCGTATTCGTCGGCCCGTTATTCAGATTCGTCGAGAAGACCCCATAATTGTCCCCGCCATTCCAATTGCCGCCGCGAAGAACGGCGAACCTTATTCTGTCTCTCACCTCGTTATGGAAGCTATCATGAAGTGGTTCAACCATCATCAATTTGTGAAGATATTCATTTGGTCGTTTGACTGTGTGAAAAGAGAGTAATTTTTGCTGTGGAGAGACATGTATTTTTCTTCTACCAAAGCTGAGGCATCGCGAAGGCTAACTTCTGACTCTTCAATATTTTCTGGAAAAATGGCGACGTTGAATCCTTCCGTGTTTCTAACGCTGGGATAAATAATGCCTTCCATTCCTGCCTTTTTCGCATAATGACCGAGCCATTGAGAATTTGAGGGTTGATCTAACAAGAAACACCATTGTTCATAGTTTTTAGCTAAAATATTTTCAAATAGGGCATTTTCGTTTTGTATTGTTCCTAAATCAGGAAATCCCACCTGCTCTCCCCATTCTTTAAATTTTTTCGGCGTTTCTATTCGGCAAACAATTTCCGAAAAGCCTTTCAAGGCATTCGCATTTCGAAGGTCCAATACGTTGGAAAGTGATATTTTTACTCTTGAGTGTACGAATGATGTTGCTTGAGCAAGAGCATATTGTTCGGGTTGCAGCTCGGATGAATCCATGTTGTCTGGTGGGGGAAACTTTTCTGAAAATGCTGTTTGGTAGTCAGATGCTAAGTAGAGCGCATGAAATGTTTTATAGAACGATGAAATTGGACCAAAATTGAAGCGTCCCCCTGGGGGGCGTATAACACTTCCGACTGAGCAAAGGGGATTTGTGGCATACATGGTTTCCACAATTCTTGAGCCATTTTCTATGACGATTTCTGACTGACGATTTTCGGTAAGTGCGTCGAGAAGCTCAGGAAGTCGTTTCTCTCTTTCTGATGCTAGATATCTTTGAAATTCTCCCCACAGTTCGATTTGATCAGAGGTGAGTTTCTCTAGTTCCACAAGTTGATTGTGAATGGCTATCTCGGGCTCATACCCAACGAATTGAGCCCATCGTTTTTTCCAATTCATGTTCTACTTATGCTCGTGCGGACGCATTTTTTGCAGAAAAAATGAATTGCATAAGTTTGTTGGCTCTTCCTCTTAAGATGAGTGAGCGGGGGGATATACCTCCGAAATTTGGGTTTGGAGTTTTAAGCCAATAGCGGGTTTTTTGAGGATCGCTATCAAGTGCCTCTGCGACGAGTTCGATAGCAGTGGCTAGTTGGCTTAGGCGCTCCTTGACCTTTTCTGACATTCTTTCGGGGCGTATTTGATCTGCGGAAAATCCAAATGCACTAGCGAGTTCTTGCCTCGATAATTCCAAAAAATTTCTAGTTGTTTCAACATCTACCTCGCCATTGTCTTGAATGAGCTTAAGTGGATTGTGAACAAGAGAACTGCTTATTGCATTGCTCATGATCTTCTCAACCTTTCTGAGGGGGGCCCTCGTGCCGATAACTTACTCTTCTTTTCGGCGAACTTATACCATAATATTACCAGATTTATACCTTAAAATGTGTGTCAAATAAACCCTTTATAAACAGATATTTATTCCTGATCTGGTGCCGCAAAATTTGCTACATTGGGGCTAAAAGACTAAAAATAGCTCGGACCCTCTTGCGAGTCAGCCCTGTGTGGGAACGTGTGCCTTGGAGAAATGCGCGGGATGCCTTGGCACTCCCATCAGACGCATGGAGTTCCAAGTCTTAGAGTGGGGGCTGACAGCGCAGCGGAACCCCGTATTCGCATTCGAATTCGTCGGCCCTTCATTGAGATTCGTCGAGAAGACCCCTCCATTCACGTCGTACACCGTATTCGTCCCCTGTGCGCCGCGAAGAACGGCGTACGAAACGTGAGTGAATTTTATTCCCACTCTTTTTCTATATGGGTTCAAGCGGGGGTAGACAACCGAAAGTTTCCAAGGTCTCACGGAAATCTTTCAGAAGATTTCTTCGGCGTGAGTGAGTTGGAAATTGATGTAAGAGGGCTGACAGCGCAGCGGAACCCCGTGCTCGGATTCGTAAACGTCGGCCCTTGAGTCAGATTCGTCGAGAAGACCCCAGCATCCGAAGTGTCTGTCCAGTTGCCGCCGCGACGAACGGCGTGCATTAGCTATAGGAACCCTTATTGAGTTAGCTCCTACTTAAAGGATAGCATGGAGCACGACTCGACGGCATCTGTGGGGTCACATTAATGTGTCCCTTCGGCACAGGTATAAATTCGAGTGGTATTTGGGGGGCTGAAAGCGCACCGGAACCCCGTCGTCCACCAACCTTTGTTGGCGGCCCAGTAGAGAAACGTCGCAAAAACACCTACGTCAGTAGGGGAGGCTGCTGCCTGCCCCATGGTGTCGCCAATCGAAATGGCGCCTTCGCCGCCGCGAAGAACGGCGTGCCTACTGATAAATGCTTCAAACAAAATTCTGGACCCCTATCTGCTTTCACAGATAGGTTAGCCCAAGGTTTGGAAGCGAAGTGCCTCGAAATTTTTGTGGGATGAAACTTGAGTGTCATCCTTCGGCACAAATTCATTTTCGAGTCTAGGGAGGGGCTGAAAGCGCAGCGGAACCCCGTGTTGTTGTTCGTATTCGTCGGCCCATTGTTCAGATTCGTCGAGAAGACCCCCGCATTCGTATTGTCATTCCAATTGCCGCCGCGACGAACGGCGTGGAATCTTCTCCTTCTTTTCTTCCATACCTAAACTCTATTTTCATATTCAAACTCGACTTGTTTTGGAGGGCGAATTTTCCTTCGGACTTGAACGGAAACTTCTGCTTGCTTGGGCAAAACTTTCCACGCTTCAAAAGACTGCTGCACCTGAGCAACAAGAGAAGGGCGAGCTTTTATCTTTTGAAGGCGAGTCATCTTCTTTGAGTAGCGGCGGCGATTGCGTGCAAGGATGCGATAGCCAGTGTGATCCACAACAAATCCTAGAAACGGAATGGGGGCATCTCCAAGTGGCACCATCTTGTAAAAAGGAATGCCCATTTTTAATTCGTCTTGTACATGATGAACGGCCGCCCAAGAGGCTTGCATGATTTCGTCTTTGTCAGGTCCCACGAGGACGAGATCATCCATATAGCGAAAGAGTCGGCCTTTCTTAAGAATGGAATGCACAACCGTGTCGGCTCCAGACATATAGTAGTTTGCAAAGAGCTGAGAGGTGAGGTTTCCGATTGGAATACCGTAACCCCTTGCCGCATATTCTGGGTGATTGTGGATAAGTTCCCATAGGATTTTATCAAGGCTGCGGTCGGGCAAAGCCGAGGTGACTTTGGAGTGAAGAGTTTTTAGGTGAATGCTTTCGTAGCATTTTTCTACATCGAGTTTCATGCAAAAACGACGTGGCCCAAGCTCTTTTATATACTCAAGAAGCGAAATCACGGCGAAGCGATTGCCTCGATCATGTCTACAAGCGTATACGGAATCGCTCAAGTGGGTGTCGAGAATCGGCTCGATATGTCGATGAATGGCATGATGAACGATGCGATCCTGAAAAGGCGCGGCCATGACGAGGCGCCTTTTCGGATCGACGACATAAAAGTGTCGGTAGCCACGCCATTTGTATTTGTTGGAGGCGATTTGCTCGCTCATAATACTCAAACGCTCACCTATGGAGAAAAGTGTTTTGTAGTAACCCGAAGATTGACGTTTCCCTCGGGCACAGTCGCGGTAGGCATGAAAGAGGTTGTCTATGTCGGACACTTTTTCGAGCAAGGTGGTCATGAGTTTGTTTTCCCAGTTCTATTTTCGATATCGGCTTGTGGAACCGAATCTTTTTGTGGATCGTAAAATTCATTCAAAAGTTCAGATATGGGTCTTAGAGTAGGCGCATTTGATGACTCATATTTTTTGAGTCCTCCGAGTTGTTTTCCGATACTTTGAATCAGATCACACATATCTTTGTAGGGCTGGGCCTTGAGAATGTGCGTATCTTTGCAGAACTGAAGAACGATGCGAAGCTCGTCAATGCAGTCACTCACTTTGTCGATGTGTGCCAACCTCTTTGTCATTTGGTTCTTGGAACACATAAGGGCGTGACGAAGTTCTATCGTTACGTCGAGACAGGCTTCTTCTAAGCGCCGACCCAAAACAGGGCGACTATGCCTTGGAAAAGTGCGTGTACGCTCAAACACGAGAATACCCAATTGATAAGAGTGTGCCCATATTTTGGTATGACTGCTCACGAGCGATCCGAGCCTCCGTCATAAAAGGGACGGTTGTCGTTTTGATTGTCGTTACGGTCATTGTCACGGAATCGAGATTTGTTTTTGTTGCCTTTGTCGAGTTCGATGTATCGAATGAGTGCACTAAGGGCTGGAAGAACCTCTTCTTCGATTTGTTTGATATAGCCTTTCATGCGTTCAGTAATGTTGCAGCAGGAGTGTAGAATGGAGAGAATCGCCCCGATGCAAGAACGGGCCTCGGAATACTTTTTGAGTTTGATATCGCGGTTCTGAGAGTAATAGCCGCCGCCGAGTCCTTCGAGCGCTGATAGTTGTAGATTGAAGATGCGCTCCATGCAGGGATCTTTTTCATCTTGGTTTAATGAAGACTGCGCTTCTCGAATAGCTTGTTCAAAGAGTTTGTACACATTGAGAGTCGTGATGGGTTTGGGAGGTCGTCGGCGCTTGCCGTTGTAGCCTGTGGAAGAAGTATTGGATGGAATGTTTGATGGTGAAGATTGTTCTGTTGAATTTTCTTGAGAGGGAGCAGCACTTGCTTGGATTTCTACTGCGATGATGTCCGAGTCTGAGGGAGGATCGGGAATTTTCATGTCTTCGGGTTCGGCAATTCCATAGCGAGTGCAGTGAGCCTCGACGCTGGCGCGATCAATAAACCAACTTTTTCCAACCTTAATGCCATCGAGTTTGCGTTCCTTAAGATAATAAAGAATCGAGCGCTCTGAGCAGCGAATGCGTTTTGCTGCCCACGCTACGCTCACTTCTTTCCCGTTAGTGTCGTAGATTCTGTCGCTCATCTTTAAATTTTTCTCCCGCTCTTTTGCTTCCTTTTGATAACCGAAAAAGTTAGTAAATAAAAACTGTTTGTCTGTAAAAATGAATTCGCGAAAGTTTCCGAAATAGTTTCGGAAACTTTCCGCAAGAAAGATATGATTGCCGCAATCTTTTCGGAAAATGACAGGCAATTTCTGGTAGTTTCGGAAAGAAACAGCAAGTTTCCGCAAAAATTTCGGAAATTTTTTTCTTCAACACTCTCTGGGGGCTTCGCCCCCAGACCCCCTAGGACATTTCTTGAAAATTTTGTACCGCATACATTCTACTTTCTCCTCTCATTCGCTCGGTCAAGTGCCAAGGGTCAAGTAACCAAGTGCTCCATGATGAGCACCTTGCTAAATAAGATCAGGGGCTGACAGCGCAGCGGAACCCGAGACTGTTAGCCGTACCCGTCGGCCCGTCATACAGAGACGTCGAGAAGACCCCTCCATTCACGTCGTACACCGTACTCGTCCCCTGTGCGCCGCGAAGAACGGCGTTACCAGTGTTTCCAGACGAAGTGTAGATGCGACCCAAACTAAAGGTGCTAGGGTTCGGCGAGTAGGTGCCAGAGGACGAAAACCAGT
>CAZXHL010000145.1:0-5968 GCA_964640545.1 uncultured Bacteriovorax sp.
ACTTGTTGAGTAGTTGATTGCTCCACTCTTTAGAGAGGTTGCCATCTTGCAAATCGGAGTAGGCGGTTTGGACTGTGTTTGAAAAAGCACGATCGGCAACTGATGTAGATAAATGATCGCGCAAGGCTGAAGTGTTTTCCTCGAAGAAGTTTACGCTTTGGTTAGCAATAGATTGGGAGTCACTAGCGTAAACAGCCTGACATAAAGCAAGGCCTGCAATCCACGCGCCGTAAGGCACCCTTTTGGTGTTTGTAAATTTCCCCATCCCCACTATCCATTGTGAGGGATAACTCCCCTCCAGCGCAAGGGGAAAACACACAGTTTTAACATCTAAATAACTGAAAATTTGGAAGAAATTAACACGATCTTAACATTCCAAGGCTAAGTTGCTGGAAATAGGTGTGGGCTAGTGAAATTTGGGAAGGGAGTGAAAGGCTGGGCAGGCTCCTTAGTGTTTTCAGTATTTTATGGCCAAAGCAGTCTTTGACGCACTGAGTCAGATAAGGCATATTAGGCCCCCATGTTGAGATCAAAGTTGAAACTGTCGTTGTTTGTTTTTGTCGGACTAAATCTGTTTGCGGGTTGCGGAGCTGAGAAGAAACTCAGTTTGGATGAGCAACTGACCCTGCTTCAAAGTGATCCCGATCGTTATACTTCGGAAGAGGCCTATGAAATCCTGCGAAAAGGTGTTGCTGAGAAGGGGCTTCCTAATGATGCACTCACATCAGCATCAGTAGTTGTCACATACTCTGCGAAAACAGCACCGATCAAATCCCTTATCGAGCTCTCCGGTGGGGTTGAAGACAGCACTAAAGAGCTCCTGAAAAGCGACGACCTTGCCTTGAAAAGTTTTGCGCTTGGGCAAGTGATCAATGCAGAGATTTCTGCTGCCGCAAAATATAGTCCTGAACTTTGGGAACTCGCTCGAGTAGAAAATGCGAAGTCATTTTATTTGCAGGATCTCAAAGTAAGCGTTGAGAGTCGCATCAATCAAAAACATCAAAAAGTCCTCGATGAGTTGCTGGGTCCTGAGTCATTGAGATCAAATGCTTCCAAACTTATAGTTTCCATGCGCAATAATGACTTTGATGGGCCAAGGGTGCGTTGGAAGAACGATTGTTCTAAACGTGACAAATGTAAAAGAGACCACAGTCATGCAGCTGGTCAGCTGGTCGCAAAGCAGAAACGGTTATTGGGTGAAGCTGCTGAGCTGAGCAACTTAGCTTGGAGAAAGAAAGATGCTATCGCGGCTCTTAATCAAAGAATTTTGGATTCCGATCCCAGGTTGCAAGATTTGTTGGTTCTACGTGAAGGCCATATGGGCCGGAGAGACAACGCTCTCAAGAACATTGAAGCCATGAAGTTTATCATTAGCTCTGTTGCGGCTGCAAGGGAAGCATCGATTTCCGAAGAGTTTCGTGCCATCATTGAAGACATTGTTCAGAACGTTGGTCGAACGACTCAGTTGAGCGAAGTGCTTTTGCTTGATTTGTATTACGAAGCCCATGGCTCCAAAGAAAAAGAGCAGATTCAAGAAATTGTTAAAATCTTACAGGTCATGAGCCTCTCAGGTATTGATGATGATCAAGACGAAAATGTCTCAGATGAGGAGCTTAACATTTTGGTGGAAATCAAAAGAGCTGCAGTTCATCTGCAGCGGACTGCTGAGTACAGAGATGTTGCGCTTGAGTCTATTGAGCACAATTTGAATCAGACTCTTGTGATGAATGAGAAAACGGTTGAAGCCGCTGCCGTATTTCTTTCTGAGACACAATTAGAAACAGATAGGCTCCTTGGGCAAAAGAGAGATCTCCAAGTGCAGATTGCTGGAATCAGAGATGAAATGAATTCGCTCAATAACCAAGCCACAGCTCTTAGAGACGAATCCAACAGCTGCATACCGGGTATTGAACATCACAATCATTATATCAACCACGAGTGCAACAAGATTGCTTGTGAGAGGGTGATCGATGACAATTTTTAGAAAACGATTTCTCTTTTTGTTGGTCTTTCTAACGGCTGTTAGTGGGACATCGGCAAGTTATGCTGCTGACCCCGCTAGGGATGAGGTTCTGCGAATTCTTGAAGAAAAAAGGCAAAGTTATAACAAACAGTATCAAGAAAACATTAAGTATTTGGAAAATGAACTAGGTCCAGCTCTTGCTGGATTGGCTCAGACTGAAAAAGAGTTTTTGGTTTTAAAGTATGATATTCAGCGTCTCGGTGAGTTAGGTAGCACCGAATTGCAGTTGAGTCTCAGGGATGTGAAGGAGAGACTTGAATTCGGAAGACTTCGCCTCATCTTCTTAGCGCAAAAAATTGCCAAAGCGAACCAAAATGAATCTGGAGATTTTGAGAAGCTACAAACTAGGCTTGAGCTTGCCAATGGCTTTTGGATAAAACTCAATAATAAGTTTCTGTTTTTTAAAAGTCTGATCAAGAAAGAAGAACTGACTCTAAGTCCTGAACCGGTTGCACCTGAACTTAATGAAGCTGAAATGAAAAAAAGCTTTTTGGGCAAAGCCAAAACGATCCTTCATTTGGCCAAAGCGGCAAAGCTCGCAAAATCCTATCCCAATTGGATCTGGAGCAAGATGAAATTCCAGAACCTTCTTAAAGAGGGCGATGTGATTCCAGTCGGGTTTGATGAATGGCAGAAGTTGACGTCGCAGCTGGACACTTTTTCAGTGGACCCTATTGTTGCGCAGAAGAAACTTTTAAGTCGCTGGGAGAAGTACTATTGTCCAAAGAATCTCACCAGGGATCAAAAGCGACATTTTCGTAGACAGTATGCCAGCTTTAAAGCTGAAATTAGTCCGACGTTAGCGCATTTCGAGGTCATGGAATCCGTGGTCCGGAAACTTGGCTATAAGTGCATGCGGCCTCACAGTAAGGAGGATGAGCGAATTCCTAACTATGTCTTTGACCCGTCAGATAATGGCGATGGTGGATCTAGCTCTGCTTTTGAAGATGATTCGGAACATAATTTTCGACCTTGGGTTGACGGCTACGGTTCGGATCGGTTTGGCGACAGAGATTCTAGAGACTATGGAGATCCTTGGGAAGTGGGAGCCTTTATTGAAGGGGCGACGATCACTATTCCTTATCCAGATGAATCGCAGTTTATCTGTCATGGTTGTGAGATCACGGGGAGGTCGACTCCAGCTAAGCCGGACCGTCCGCAGATCATTCTGCCTCCTGTTTTGGGCCCCAAGGGGGAAGTCGCTGACGACAGCGATCCATTTACTTTGCAGGGGTCCAGGGAAGACATTCGTTCAAGTTTGACAGATTTTTCTAGGGATACCTCTGGGATTGACCCCGAGATCAGTGCTCGAAGTAGAGATTTTGCGGAGGAAATGCGAAGAGGCGAAGAGATGGTCTCGCTGCGCACGAATTCTCTAAAGTCGAAATATGGAGAAGAGTCTCCATTTGAAGCAAGCACTTCCAAGGCACCAACTAGTCTGATTCAGGGGGGCAAAACCTCTGAACCTAGCATTGGAGTCGCTGGTTTGGATGCTGAGATTTCGAACAAGCAAGCATTAGTGTCTAGTTTGATTGAAACGCTTCAATCCAAGCCTCTAAAAGATCCAGTGGAGCAAGCAAAAGCTGAAAGAGCTTTGCTTGCAGCACAAATGTTAATCGACGCTGCTAGAGAAGATGCAAAGTATTCCTCGGAATCTGCAAAAGCACTTCTTGATATGGCGCAAGAGATTTGCAACATGGTGGGACCGGACATTCTTAGAATGGGCGTCGGATTCATTCCTATGGTGGGTGATGGCGCTGACATTGTTGAAGCTGTGACAGGCAAAGATATTGCCACGGGGGAAACGCTTTCTTCAGGACAGAGATTCCTAGCTGTGGTGTCAGTTGTTGCAGGCAATCGAGCTTTGTATGAAGGCGTATTCAAAGGCTTTAACAAAATAATAGTTGAGGGCATTGAAAGCTTTGAGAAAGTTGTAGTGCTTGGCAGGAGGTATGGCAAAGATGTTAATCTAGACCCTCGGTATGCCAAATGGACTGAGAAGGTGTGGACAGACGGTGAGAAAGTTCTGGACTATGTTACTACGAAAACGGAAACGTATTTCCGAGTTTTTGGGGGAAAGAGCGGGAAAGAGCGTAGCTTTGTTCTCGGGGTAGACCCGAGAAACTATTCGAAAAGTGATTTAAGAAAAATGCTTGCGATTCCCGAGTCCAACACGATGGAGTATATCGTTGAGGTAAAAGTTCCCCCGAAAACAAGAATGCGGGCTGGGGTTGCGGCACAAAATTGGTTTGGAGAGGGTGGACTGTTTCAATATGAAATTTTAGACGAAGTTGATAAGGTGGGAATAAAGTGGGGAGACTCGATAATATGGCCATAAATGCAAAAGTAAAGCTTTCAGTTGGTGAGATAGAAATTACGCTGCCATCCGGAAAGGTGATTCGAAAGACTGTCGAGGGCAAGGCTGAGACTGTGATCTGTATGAAAGATCGATTTGTTGTTTTGTTGAGGGAAGTTACGGAGAAAAATTACAGTAAGAATCTCCAATGCTACAGCTATGATGGAGAGCTTTTGTGGATTTGTGATGCTCCCACTGATGAGGATACTTGGATGGATATATATGAACATCAGGGGAAAATCATGGCGGGCTCATGGGGAACTTATAGTTGTGAAATTAATCCGAGTTCAGGCGCTTGTTTGAATGGCGTATATACCAAATAGACTTGTTAAATAGGAAAGGCAGTAGAGTGGAAAAAGAAGCTAGAGTGCAAATTGATTCAGGAAGAACTAAAAATTGTGTTTTTACAAAATAATGCTACTTTTAGGCTTGATGAAGCTTATTTTGGGGAAAGGCGATGGAATGGAAATAGAAGCTAAGGTTGGGATCAATGATTGTGAGATAAAATTGGAGCTGCCTGCTTTGTTTTAGCTACGGTGGTGAGTTGTTGTGGGTCTCAGATGCGCCTTCTGTCGAAGATTCATGGTCAAATGTTTGGGTTGATGGAGATGTCTTAAAGGCGTTCTCCTGGGGAACTTACAGTTGTGAGATTGATTTGAGCTCAGGATTGAGTTCGAATGGTGTGTATACCAAATAGGTCGATGGCTGATTAGAGGCAATGGAATGGAAATAAAAGCTAAGGTGTCAATCGACGATTGTGATCTACATATTGAATTACCAGATGGCACTGTTGTGAAACGAACATTTGCTTCGGCGATCGAAAAGTTTGTCTGTATGTTCGATCGGTATTGTGTCGTCTTGTCGGGTAACGATGATGAAGATACCAGTAAAAATTTACTCTGTATAAGTTACAGTGGTGAGTTGTTGTGGGTTTCAGATGCGCCTTCTGTTGAAGACTCATGGTCAAATGTTTGGGTTGAGGGAGATGTCTTAAAGGCGTTCTCCTGGGGTTGCTTTAACTGTGATATCGACTTTGAATCCGGGAAAATTAGGAACTGCGTTTTTACAAAATAGAGTTTATTTTTGGGAGAATCGATCACGTGGCATTAGTTCCTCTAGCCCAACAACAACGGAATCAAAATGATTGAAAGCAATGTGCTGAGCACGGTGGCGACGGAGACTTTTTCGGGTTCGGCTTTGAGTAGGCTGGCGAAGGCGACGACGTTGGCGGCCATGGGGCATAGGGCGATTAAGACCAAAACATCTTGAACAAGTGGTGAGAAGAGGCCGGTGCCTGAGACGCGGTCTAGTGCGATCATGGCGTAGGTGATGATGGGCCAGACGGCGTATTTGATGAAGAAAGCAAAGAAGTTGAACTTCCAATCGATGTCGCTCGCAGAGCGCACATGCGAGAGTGCGATTCCAATGAGCATCATTCCTAATACGGAAAAGGTGCCTTTGATCCAATTGAAGAATTCAAAATGCTCTCCCTCGAGCCTGAGTCCAGAGAAATTGAGAAGTAGCCCAAGCGCAAAAACATAAAGCACAGGCAGGCGTAAAAGTTTGCGCACACTGTCCATTGGGGTGTA
>CAZXHL010000146.1:0-5887 GCA_964640545.1 uncultured Bacteriovorax sp.
TCGAATCGCTGCCCAAATTGTAACAGGGATTGGCTTTATTGGTGCAGGCGCAGTTTTTAAATCCGGAAAGATTGTCTCGGGACTCACTACCGCAGCAGGAATTTGGGCTACCGGAGCAATTGGCGTAGTTTTTGGACTCGGCTATTTCGTCTTTGGTCTTTGCGCTGCCGCGCTCGTTCTTGCTTTATTCTACATGCATACAATATTTGAAATGCGAAGCATGGGAGTCTGCGAATTCTCTACGATTGAAATAAGTTTTGAAGATCCTAAGGGGAAGTACGCTATTCTTATTGATGACATCATCGAAACGGGGATGATCACGGGTCCAAAGTTAATTTCTCGCCACAAAGAGGATGCGACAGTCCATTACAAACTTCGTTACTGCAGCAAACATAAGGCACATCGACATTTTCTAAATGACTTGGCTTCATGCTCAGTTGATTGCTTGCTAACAAGAAAGGCTTCTTAATATGCGGACCCTAAGAGGCCGACTACTTTTTATGGTCGCAGTTCCTCTGCTGGGATTGCTTGTAGTTTTAGCACTGGCACTTTTTAGTGTTGCAAAAGTCTCAAACGCTTTAGACATGCTTTACTTGCATCCCTATGCTGTTAGCACAACGATACGTGGTATCGAGACAGAGCTTGTTTCAATCCATCGTGACATGAAAGACGTAGCCCTGTCTCAAGATAAGGGTGAACTTGTAAACATTGAAACCGCAATTCAAAAACGAAGTTTGAAAATTAATGGGCAGCTGGCCCATCTAGAAGACCGCTTTCTCGGTGATAAAAAGCAAATATCAGACTTTAGGAAGTCAATCGATGGTTGGACTGCCATTCGAGAGAAAGTGATTTCGCACATTAAGAATGGTGAACGAGACGCAGCAACTCAAATCACCAAAACTGAAGGTAGAGAGCAAGTTCAAAACCTTCTATCTCATACAGCGTCACTAAGAGAATTTGCAGATTCAAAGGCGGAAGTCTTTTATCAAAATTCAATAACGGAAATGGAATCCTCTAAGCGTTGGCTTGGGGTATTGGCTGTCGCGACATTTGTTTTCTCACTACTTTTTGGCCTTTACTTTGCTCAAATTATATCCAAACGTATTTCGTTAGAGTCTCGTGCGCTTTCGGAAAATGTCGCACGCTTGTGCGAGGTAGCGTTGACGCTTGGGAAAAGTAGCCTTGCACTTTCTGGTGTCGTTTCGAGTCAGTCACGAAGATTTGCGACAGTTGCATCTGCAGCAACCGAGATCAGCACAAGTAGCGAATCAACCTCCCAAAAAGCCGATGAGTTACGGAGCTCGATTAACGATTTGACTGAATTAGCCCAGCAAGGTGTAGAAGCTCTGACGCAATTAAGAAACTCACTTGATCAGATGAAGCGGACTGTGCAGGCTTTATTTACACAACTTGAAAATAATGCAGAGAATGTATCCAGCTTGGAGAGCGTTGTTAAGCTTGTTGACTCCAAAGCTGCATCGGTAACAGAAGTTGTATTTCAGACAAAATTACTTTCGTTCAACGCCTCAGTTGAGGCAGCGCGTGCCGGGGAAGCAGGCAAAGGGTTTTCTGTTGTAGCCGAAGAGATCGGCCAGTTGGCCTCTTTAAGCGGAAAATCTGCTGAGGAAATTAAAGCCGTTGTTGCGGATGCACTAAAAAAAGTTGGCGATGCAGCTTCTAGTATCCGTTCAGGTGCTGAGCAGCTTTCAACCTCAGTGAGCACAAACATTAAGCAATCGGATGCAGTTACGCAGCTGTGCGAGAACATTTTCGAAAACACATTTAAACGCGTTCAAGGGATGCAGGATCTCATTCAGGACGTCGCTAATGCCTCAAGAGAGCAGACCCAAGGGGTGTCAGATGTAGAAAGAGCGTTAGCCGATCTATCGAATCTATCTGAGGAGACTCTAGCCTCGGCGACAAATTTTACCCAACTTTCGCGGACCGTTGGTGACGAAGTCAAAAAAGTTGAAGGCGTCACAACAGCACTTTCGGATATGGTGAATGGGTAAGCTCGAAAGCGCTATCATTTACGCTCATAAATTTTCAACAGCTCTTCGGCAGAAGCTCCTCTAACGTAGAATCCCCATAACACGCGTGCGTTGCGAAAAACCTGTTTACAGAAGCCTACCTGCACATATCTGCGAGGACTCACCTGGGTTCGGAATTCGCTACACGTCCACCCACCTTCCCTCGACTGCTTTTTGCTAAGATGAAGATCATCCAAAAAACCTTCAGATGATTCAAGAACATCCCGCAACAATCTTTGCCTCACTACTGGAGTGTTGGTCCAAACGGCAACCCCACCAAGCTTTAGTAATAAACTGAGCGCCCAAGCGTAAGGAGCAAACTTGGCATCCCGCCCATAATCCTTAAGAAAAGCCAAACCTTTAACAGACCCCTTGTGTAGCTGGTGCACGATCCAATTTAATGACTGTGGATGAACATTGCAATCCGCAGGCAGCACCCACACCCACGACGATTCAACCTCTTCTAGCCCCCTAGACAGGGTCACCGACAAACTCCCACAAACCCCCAAGTCCACCAGATACCAACCTCTCAATTTTGAGGCCCAACTCTGGGCGATGTTTCTGGATCCATCGCGGCTACCGGAGTTCAGCAGATAGACCTGAACCCGAAACATCTCCCCCTCTGGCATCTGCCCAAAAGCTTCGCCTAGGGCACTTAAGCACGATTCTAGCTCGCTCTCTTCGTTGTAAAATGGAATCAGAATCGCAAGATCAAGGCATGGACGCGGCCTCCCAACTAAATTTTCTTGACTCCTTTGAGACGACATGATGTTTATCTATTAACATTTTGTTGAGGTGTAAACTTTATGATAAAAATTTATTTTCGCTCATTGTTTTTTTTCACACTCCTCTTGTCTAGCGTTATGCTAGTTTCAGGCTGCAGAGAGACTCTTCTGCCTGCGGACAAGGCTCTCGTTTCGGACAACTTTGAAGATGATACTCCGGATGATGACTTTGACCTTCCCCCAGTAATAGATCCCAATCCTGACAATCCGAACCAATCCCTTCAGGCTTGGTCTGAGGCCCATCAAGGGCTTCAAGATGTTTTTTCCAAGCTCGTAACAGAGGGCGACGGATACACTCAATTTTACTACCGAGCGCTTGTGGACGGTCGCCCCGAATTGAATGACTCACTACGAGGCAAATTAGATAGCTACTTCAAATACACCAATGACTTTGATCCTCGCCGTCTTTTAGGACCATCATCATCCAATGAAGAGCGGAGATTTAAAAAAGCTTTTTGGATCAATTTTTACAATGCTTGTACCGTGAATATCGTCAGCAAAAATTATGATGAAATTGTCTCTGCTCGAGAAGGCCTCCACAGCCTTGGAATCTGGAGCCGCCCCTTGTGCAAAATTGGTGGCGGCCTGCTCAGCCTCGACCAGGTGGAACACGCTATTTTAAGAAACGGCGAAGCCAGAGGAGAGTTGCGATCCTCTAGCCCCAAAGCACTCCCTGCGCGTCTTAAAGCAAACCATGATTTCTTTGATTATAGAATACACTTTGCTGTCAACTGTGCGAGCGCTTCGTGCCCACAACTCTCACGAATTGTCTTCTCAAGCAGAAATGTTGATGCGCTCCTAGAGAAATTAGAAAAAGACTTTTGGACCATTGGCAAAGAAGCCGTATCTCCTCACCTTCCCCAAGCTCGCCTTAACAATAAAACACTTAAAATCAATCCCATCATTGGATCATGGTACAGCGTTGATTTTCCAGATGACCTAGCCGTTTACATTTCTCGCTTCACTCGATTACCCAACGGAACAAGAGTTTCTACCTTCAGCTACAGCTGGAAGCCCAATGAAGCTCCTAGCCCGTCTAACGGCCACAGCATCATCTATCAAGAAGACTGGCATCTATGAAACGAAGACGCATAATTGCCCTTGCCTGTCTAAGCTTCACGAGCCATCACTCTTTGGCGGCTAGTTTAAGCGCTGGGGCTGGCCACTCCTCAAATGTCTATGGGAACCCCGAGTCTCATGGCCCCATTGAAGAAGCTTATTATTACTTGATTCAAAGTAGTTTTTCGCAAGAGCTGAAAGGATTTCATTTCAGCAACGAATCTTCCGCTCAAGTCCATGTAGATGAGCCAGATGCTCGGAACTGGAAAACAAAGTGGAACCTCTCAAAACTGAAAATGGAAGATGCGGGTCACCAACTTTCTTACGCTTTCAGTTACGCCCTCCAAAACACTCCAACAACTTTTAAAGAACAAGACCCTCTTCACAGATTCTCTGCAGAGATGCAGGTCTTACGAGCTGGAGAAAAAAGTGACAACATTTTTAGCTTACAAAGTTTTCACGAAGATCACTTTTTTAAAGCACGATCCAACCTGTCTCCCATCTCAGCAGAAAACCCTCTCTTTGAAGACGATCATTGGGGAGTTTCAGGTAAATACGAGAATCGATTTTATCTTGACGAAATGGGTGAAAAATATTCTTCGCTTCAACTAGCGACTCTTTATAGGCATTATGACGACCGATTCGCTAGGCTCACAAATGGCGCTGTCGACGCCACAAGAGCCGGAGAAAAGTCGCGCTACCTTGATTCTCAAATGGCCCTCGCCTACGTTTCAGAAAAGGCTCCACTGAATTGGAATATTGGCTATACTCTGGGGCGAGATATTGATTTTGCTTTTAAAGCAGAAGACCGCTGGAAGCACTCTATGACTCTTGGATTTGTTTATGCTCTCAACAAATTTAGCCTAGGTGGAAATAGCTTTGTCGCTTATTCTAGCTACGACAATTGGCTGATTGACGACGATGGAGTCCAAGAAAAACTACAAACGACAGACTGGGGTATTTCCTCACAAATGAAATGGAAATTGGAAGCCACAACCGAAATTTCAAGCCACTATTCTTACACCAAATCAGAATCAAAATTTGAATCCGATGAAAAATCGATTCATGATATTTCACTACAAATCAAATACACTTTTTAGAAGGATCTCCACATGAAATTAAAACAAATTATCCTCCCACTGGCCTCTACACTTATGTTTTCTCTTTCTCCCATGACTGGACTAGCCTCCGGAGGAGGCGGGGATGGAGGGGCTTCGACTTCGTCTGCCGGAGGAGGCCAAGCAGGTGGCGCGGCGGGCGTTTCTTCAGCAGGAAGCGCGGGTAGCAACGCAAAGATCTTGACCCGAAAAGACAGAGTTGAAAAAAAGAAATGCGAAGAAAAAGGCTTTACTTTTGATCTTTCGACTATGACTTGCACGGAAAGTGATCCCGCTCAAAATTGACCATGAGCCCTCGTAAAGAAATGCGCCTCTATCTTGGCGCCTTTCTTTTCTGGTATTTATTTCTTATTAATCCCCAGAACTCCCTCGTTGATGGGCAAGAATTCTGGGGCCTACTTTTTTATTTTGCCATCCCTTCAGTCTTTTTTTTTCTTGTTTTAAAAGCCTACCTTCAAAGCAGCAAAAAACCTCTTAGCGGGTTTGATCTTATTTTATTTTTTCTTGTAGCCTTCTTGGGCCGAGTCAGCAGTTTGCTTCCTCCTCCGCTTTTTGAAAATGACTTTCGCAGGTTTGTTTTTGACGCCAATTTGTTGTTGAATTCCCTGAATCCCTACATCATTTCGCCTGAGCAATACATTCAGACAGGTGGCCCCCTCTCCAGCATGGCCCTCCAAGTAGACTGGGGTTATCTCCCGACCATATACCCCCCTCTTGCACAGGCCTATTTTGTATTAAGCCAATACCTAGCCCCTGAAGCACTTGGCTTTTATCTTTTAAATTTTTTTTCAGAACTTTCTATTTTTTTTCTAGGCATTTTCCTTTTTAAAAAATGGCAAAAACGAGAGTTATGGATTCTCTGTTGGGGCCTCTCACCCCTCATTAGCAAGGAAAT
>CAZXHL010000147.1:0-5880 GCA_964640545.1 uncultured Bacteriovorax sp.
ACTCCCTGTTCCTAGCACTGTAGGATCAACAAATGATCACAACTGAAACAAAACTTTCACAGGTTCAGAACCACCAACTTTTGCTGGGAATGCCTGACTGTAGGCCACTGGACCTTCGAATTCTCCCGTATCAAGAGCTCGCTTTAAAATGTCTCGAGAAAGTTCCATGTTTCGAAGTTCAACGATGACCTGTCGTCTCTTGGATCTCAGCTCGCGGGCCCAATCTACCGGTCGGTTGGTCTTAACGACTAATCTCACTCGATCCGCTAATTGTTTGAAGTCCAAGCCCGTCACAAGACCTTTGATGCCGTCACTAAAATTTTGAGCCGGAGATTCATTGAGTTGATTGATGGATAATTTTCCACCATCGCGAAAGCTATCGAAGTTTAACTCTTGCTCTAAACCTTGAAGATCCAAGTCGCCCACTCCAAGCTCTCTCGCAGGGGGAGTCCCCTCTTCTTCGTCGAGTGCCGGCGGAGGAGTCCTCCGTGGTGTATTCGTACTTGTTGTCTGCGACGGACTATCCGGCTGATAGGGAATTTCCCCATCTTCCAAAGGAGAGTATCCTTCGAGGTCATCTTCAGGAAGCTCATCGAGAGCATCGAGTTCCGCCTGCAGATCCTGAGCCTGAATGGAAGATACAGGGAAACCCCAGACTGCCGTTATCAATGCGGTCATTGTAAAAATTTTTGCCCATCTTCCCATACTCATAGTTTCCCCCAAAGATCGCCTTTAAGCCATCACTCGATCGTCAGCTTTTCGTAGTTTTTCTTGGTTCTGCCTCGAAAATCCTTAAAACTCTCAACCACTGTGATGGCTTTGGGCTCTATCTTGCTCACATAGCCACGATTTTTCCCCAAACGATCACCCTCTTGAATGATGTGAGAAGCCCCACTTGGCAAGACAAGCATCGCCTTCGGAGTTCCTAATCCCGTCATGATCGCCACCAATTTCATTTCTAACAAATCAAATTTGACCAACTCATTCTCATTGCCCTTTGTCTCAATAGACGGGGGCGTAAAAGGATCTCGCTTCACCGACAGAGGGTTGAATGTAAAATCTTCAAGCTTAGCCTGTGCCTGAGCACCGACTGAAATGAGGACTAGCCCCCAGGCCAAGATGTGAAAAATGCGAATCAAGAACCGCCCCCATAATAGGTCTGGATATCCATATCGGCGTCGATCGATTTGAATCCTGAGCTATCAGCCTGAGTCGAAGGCTTCAGCACTATCTTTTCCGCATTCACAATACGCGTGAGATTCGAGACAGAGTCCAAAAAACTCATGATTTGGACGTAGGATCCTTTGAGCTTTACCGAAATCTTTGCAGTGAGCAGCCCCTCTTTAGCGGGCAAGTTTCCCCCAGGCTTAAAAGAAGAGAATTCCATACCAATCTTTTCTGAAATATCAGCGAGTGACTTCAACAGCGCTGGGAGATCAGGTTTGGACGGAAACTCTTTTTTGGCGACCTGAAGCTTTGTTCTGAGCTCTGCCATTTCGGCAATTTTTTCATTCTTTTGACTTCGAAATTCTTCGATTTCAGCGAGCTGCCCCTTAAGTCTTTCCAGCGCAGCTCTCTCGCCCTCTACCTGTTGTAGCAAAGGTTGATATATGGTGGTTTCCCACTCCGTGAAATCCATATAAAGTACGGTAGCAATGATAAAGACCCAAAGTATCGGGTTGAACTTAAGGATTAACTTCATTCTGGCACCTCTGCAGCAGATGCCTTAAGTTCAAAGAAAGAGGCCGAAACTGCTTTATCTGATCCTGAACCTACGGGCCGGTATTCTTTCTTTTCACTATTGATCAGTTGCCAATTCGTAAAGTACACACCTTCTTCTAGCTTAGAGAAATAGTCACTGATCGTCTGATAGTTTCTAGAATATCCCTTTAGCGAGATATCCGCCCCGGACTTTACCTCTAGTTGCAAGCCTTCAATCCAAATAGGACCTGGCATTTGTCCAACGATGTAATCGACCATACGAACAGCTCGGTCTCGTTGCCCATCACGAATTTCATTGAGAGCACGAATCCTGCCCTTAAGTTCTTCAACATCTGCACGATGCTGTTCAATAAATTTCTTGAGATCTTCAAGTTCTTTTAACTTGTTTCGAACCTGACCTGTCTCACTTTGAATTTGGGCAATTTGAGCCTGTGGCTCAATGAGCTTTTGTGGAAGGTAGGTATTGTTAAGATAGTCGGTCGAAAAATAGTACAACACACCACCAGCTATTATCAGACCTAATTTAATTTTCTCAGCAACCGTAAAGTCGGAAGCGAAGCCCCCGAGTCCACCGCCGCTACTTTGGACTTCAACTTCGGCCTCACGTTCACCGACTTGCTTTAATAAGTTGATGCCAGCCATTATGCGCTCCTCGAAGCCAGCCCGGCTGCGGTCACAAGGCGTGCTGCCCACATTTGAAGAGTATTCTTGTCGACTTGCTTGTGAGCACTTTTGAAAAATTTCTCAGCACCAGCAAGTTTGATGTTTTTTCCAAAACTTTCGTCATCGATGGCCTCCAGCAGTCCTGGAGTCAGAGAGCCCCCCCCGAAAATATGCCATTCTTTTATTGTTGAATCTGATTCTTGGGAGACATAAATATCTTCCGTTTGCTGAATTTCATCTTTCCAAGACTGAATGACTCCCGACAGCGCATCTATAGCTTCTTGAGGAAAGGCCCCCTCGACTCCTTGAACTTTAAGGATCTCCGCATCTTCCATAGATAGTCCTAGTTGCGAGGAGATGGCATCCGTAAAAGAAAATCCACCAACAGGAAATTCACGCATAAAAACTGTTTGACCTTGATGCCTGACGCTAACGCGGGTTGCAGTCGCCCCAATATCAACCAGAGCCGTTGGTTTCTTTTTGTTAAGCTTCAAAACACTTTCGAGAAAATCACCAGCTGCAAAACTATCCAGGTCAATCAAGCGCAAATCAATTCCAGCCTCGTCTGTGATTTCACGAATCCCCATAACATCTTCGTTATGAACTCCAACGAGTAGCAGCTCCCAGCCCTTTGTGCCCTTTGGAGCATTTGGAACCTGTGAAACCTCGCCAAGCAATACATGGTCGACAACGATACTAGAGAGATCCTGAGGGAATACTTGTTCTGCCTCCCACCTAACTTGTTCCGGAATTTCCTTTTTGGGAATTTTGGGCAAGGTGATTCGTTTGGTATAGACACCACTGCCATGAACAGCAGTGGCGTAAGCAGACTTCGATGAAAATTTCGGGGAGCTCTCCAATGCCTGCAACAGTGTATTCAAGACTTTGTTGGCGTCTTGAATGCCACGATCATCGATAGCGTGGCCAGACAAGCCAAGCACACTCAACGCATCAACAGCAAACTTTGATCCTTGCAAACGTCCAGAAACAATTTTGAGCGCGCTTGCGCCAAAATCAATTCCTATCAATCGCTTGCCCCCTGAACTCAAAAATCCAAACACAGGCCTCCCCCAATAAAAACGACAATTTAAGTTTATATGAGGTCGGTCAAAAAACCAATGCTTCCAAGGAAAAGGCGCTAATTTTCATCACCCAAGCAATAAGTGCGGCAAGAGCCAAGAAGGGACCGAACGGAAGAGCCGATTGAAGTCCTTCTCCAGATTTTCTCGCAACAATCAACCCAATCACTAAACCGCTTAGTGACGCGACCAAAATTGTGAAAGGCACCCACTCAAAACCTAACCAGGCTCCGAGCCACCCCATCATCTTCACATCACCGAAACCCAATCCCTCGACACCCTTTGCACGCTCATATCCCCAAGCCAAAGCGTAAAAAATTCCGAAGCCCACAAGTCCACCAATCAAAGAATTGACGATATAGGGTTCTCCAAAAAGCAAAGCCGCTACGAGAGCGACTCCCCAATTCCCTAGAGAAAAGCGATCTGGAATGATGCGAAAGTCTAGATCAATGAACGTCACAACCAAAAGCGACCAGATAAAATATAACTGAACAAAGAACCTTCCCAACTCCCAAACAATTCCGTCGTACCCCCAAGAAAACCCTCTGAACTGAAGGTAAAGAATGGCACTCGAGAAGAAAACGACCAACCCCATGAGCTCAACCAAAAGATATCTCAGAGGTATTTGTGCGGCGCAACTAGCACAACGACCTTTTAGCCATAGATATGAAATTAATGGAATGTTGTGAGTCGCTTTGATTTGAGTTCCGCATTTTGGACATTGAGATCGCCTGTGCGTGAACAAACCAAGAGGAATATCTCTTGGTATTCTATAAATCGCTGCATTGGCAAAGGATCCAAGAAGCAAACCAAACAACGAAACTGAAATGATAAAAAATAAATCTGCGCTCATGTTCAACTAGAGGTCCTTTTTCCGAAAAGCCATTATTGAAAATCCACTTATTAGTGTGGTCCAAAGCAAAGCAAATAGCAAAAGACCCACCAAAATGCTCCAAGATTTTACCTCTGTGTACCCCACAAAAATTTTCCAGTCGTACCACTCCAGAGGAGGGAGCACTTTGGATAAGTTGAGCACTTTGAGACTCCAGTTAGCACCAATGAGGTGTCCCGCCGTCTCATCAGCAAAAACTCTTTTAACTGAGCTGATGCTGTAAAGAAAAATTGTGAGCACAATAGATAAGACAGTTGCCAGCATCGGCTTTAGCACAACAGAAAAAAATTGAGAAAACGCTAGAACGACCAGAACCGATGCGGCCTGAAGTAGCTTTACCTGAATCAAAAGAGACGAAAGACTCGTTCCGTAAAATAAAAATGATGTCAGCCCACTAATCAGAAACCAAAATAAATCGGCCAGACAGAGCGCCACGAAAACTCCCACTAAATTCCCCAAGAGCCACTGACCGCGGCTGGCCCCATTCACTAATAACAGGTGAAGAGTTCGTTTTTGCTGTTCATCCCCAAGCAAGGTTGCCGCCAGAAATATAGCCATAAAATGTTGAGCTAAAAAGCTGATCCCAAGAGCAAAGTCCCAGAAAATTTTTGCTGGAGAAACAAAGGACACGTTCGCAACAATCAAACAGAGGAAAATAAGTACCGCGCCCACTAAGAGCGTAATCCACGCGAGCTTTTGCCTCAAAAGAAGGTGAAGCCTAAGTAGAGCTAGCCGCATGATCACCTTTTGATTCACCGTAGTTTCCTCACAGCTTCCAATCTCCTTCGAGCTCACCAAGCGGGTCTTCATCCCAGGGTTCGGTGCTACGATATTTCTCTTGGAGCTGTTCAAGAACTTTCTCAGACGGTCCATCCAACACTAGTTTAGACTTTTCAAGAACCAGAACACGGTCGCAGAGCATGCGAATATCTTCCAAAGCATGCGAACTAATAAAAATAGTTTTGCCTTCAGACCTTAATTTCAGGATCAATTCACGGAATTTGGCCTGGGCCCTTGGATCCAGTCCGCTCATGGGCTCATCAAGAATCCAGAAGTCAGGATCCTTTATGAGTGACGCCGCAATCCCTGAACGTTGGAGCATTCCTTTGCTGTAGCCTTCCATTCGGCGGTGGCTTCGCAGTTTGAGCCCCAAGAGGGAGAGAAGTTTCTCACTTCGACTTTTCATTGTTGTTTCTTCAATGCCGCTAAGCTTTCCAATGTGAGACAATAGTTCTCTTGCGGAGATCTCTCCCCAGTAACCGGCCATTTCAGGGAGATAACCTATTTGAGAATTGGCCCTCAGATCCCCTGGCGCACGACCAAACACTTCGATTTCGCCGCTCGATGGCCCGACGAGGCCGAGAATCATTTTAATCAAGGTAGACTTGCCAGCACCATTGGCGCCGACGAGAGCGACGCTTTCGCCTCTTTTGATGTCGAACTGAATGTCTTGGAGAGTGGGGGCCTGCCGATTGAAGACTTTCTGAACGGCTTTCACTCGGACTATAAATTCAACCACAGCTT
>CAZXHL010000148.1:0-5793 GCA_964640545.1 uncultured Bacteriovorax sp.
TGCGAGATCATTGATCCATTTTTTCCTGTTTCACAGCAGGCTTTAAAGCGAAGAGAGAATCTCTTGCTCCGAATATAGAATCGGCCACAGATTCCGGATCTCCCGGCTTCTGGATACGATGAGAGTAATGATACAAATCTTTCTTCGATGAAAGTAATTCCTCCACAGCTTGATGTTGTTCGATCGTAAGCTTGGGTAAGCCCCACAAAGCATCGTCCCCGCTTGCGTAGAGCTTCACCTTGTCGGCGCCGCCTACGATTTGTGCCAAACCATCATGAAGAGATTTGTAGTAGCCATCTAAGTACTCTGTCGTGGAATTGTACACAGACTCGATGTTTCCCTTGTTTGCACCGGAAGCAATCCATTTGTCTCTAGCAAGTAGCGCCTTTTCTCCCAGTCCAGCGATATCTGTCGCCAGCACAACATGGCTTTCTTTCAAGTCGCGAACAAAAGCGGCCCTTCTGAAGTCCCACGAGTCACGAAACATGGTCTTAAAGCGTGGAAGCTCTGGCAGAATTTTTGAAGTGTCGTTCTCAAATACTTCCTTGGCTTTTAGTAAAAACTTATAGTCCGCATCACTAAGAACTTCAGCCGTCGGAAGAAAATCTGCAATGTTCGTAAGGCGAGCATAGTATTTAATTCTATCGGCTGTCTTGGATGGAAAACCTTTGGATCTCATCCACGCTCTAAATGCCACAGTATCACTGCCGTATAGACGAGACCGTCTAAGAGCTTCTCCAAAAGATAGTCCTTTTGAACTTAGATTCAATTCTAGTTTTGCACGAAGGCCGGTAACTTCAGATTTCCAGCTATCAAAGTTCTGCCCTACTTTTCCAAGTTGAAGATTGAAGTGAGCATCGGATAAACTTTTTCCATCTCCTATATTCAAAGAATTGCGGATATAGGTGGACCATTCCAGGCCGGCACCTGCGCTAGTCTGAACTTGTGAAATCTCAGTCACTAAGCGCTGTCTCACCTTGGGCATGACTTGTTTTTGGAATTCTTCTGCACTTAAATTGGAAATGATCACCCTATCTTTGTAGTTGCGGTGGATGATCCGTCCGTATTGAGGGTTGGATTTAAGGACTTCCGCTAAGCTACGGTCCAAATTCAGCAGGTAATACTCGGTTCCTCCAATATCCCATAGTTTGTCATTTAATTCCTTGAGCATCCCCTGCTGAATCCAAATGATATTTTCACCTGGCTTTAGGCCTTCTTCATGATAGCGTTGCCAATTGATTTTTTCGTTTACGGTGCGACCAAAAGAGTCAGCGGCATGTTCCTTAAACCAAGCCTCATTATTGAGGGCGTAGTTCTTACTGATTTGAGATTTGAAGAAATTTAGGCTGCTGGATCTTGAGTGAAGATGTTCTGTCGCTTTTGATAAAAGCGTTGCGCAGTTTTTTTCTGCAGCTCGCACACCCTCTAAAGGGTGAATTGAAAAAAATAAGATTAAAACAAGAAAACGACACTTTGTCAGCAGCCTGCGAAGAGCTTCGAGGGACGCAGGCGCTTTAATTCTCATAAGTCCATTATATCTCCAGATGGGTGGGAAAATCTAATTTTAATTTCGTTATATAATCGTGCTGCCAGCGAGTTTGCAAAGTTTTGTGAACTCGCTTTTTTGTAGGGGAAGTATGGAGAGGCGGTTTCCTTTTTGGAGGAGGCGCATCTCGCTAAGGGACTTCTCTTCTTTTAGTTCTGGCAGCGATACAAAAGTTTTGAATTTTTCCTTGAAGCCAAGCTCCACACATTCCCAGACGATCTTGTCTTTAGAGGCGCGAGGTTCGAAATACTTACTTTTCTTGTCGAATTGAAGCGGGTCGGCAACGGCCTTGTCTGAGGTCACTGTGGCAAGTCCTGCTATCCCCGGAGGTGTGGCATTGGAATGATAAAAAATCACCATGTCGCCTTTTTTCATTTCTTTGGTCATGAAGTTCCGGGCTTGGTAATTGCGAATGCCAGACCAAAGAGTCTTCTTCTCTTTTTTCAGATCATCAATGGAGTAATCTTCAGGTTCAGATTTCATCAGCCAATAATTCATAGTTATGGCTTACCAGAGTCTGCGCTAAAAATCGACCGCGCTTTTGTTACCAAAAAACAGAATCAAATTCGCCGGTAGTTGGTGTTCTCCAGATGGGGCCGATTCCGTTCGTGCGAGGATATCTGCGATCGTTCCTCTGCTCATTGCGGAGCTTCTCGAGGTATTTCATCGTGTAGCTGCGATTGAGCTTTTGGTTGTAGCTCCAAAGATTTGCATAAATTCCTGCGTAGATAGCCGCAGCGATTGACGATCCGCCGTTGAAGACTTTTCCGTCTGACATCTCAACTTTTGTGAAAGGAAGAATGAGGTCAGGCTTGATGCGTCCATCAGTGGTGGGGCCGATTGCAGAAACAGGGCTCATGTCGCCAACGGTGATCACTGATGGGTTGTCAGCAGGAGGCATGATTTCATAGTTGCGAGTGGCATGATCGAATTTGATCGCGTCGGGTTTAGCACTTTGCATGACCAAGCGGATCTTGTCGTCAGTTGTGAAGTTGCCACTGCAGTCAATGATGCGAAGGTAATACACGCCGTCGCCAAGCATCACAGTATCTTCTTCTCTGGAGTGCAGAGAATCACTTCTCTCGCCTTGAGCGTAAGCAGGTTTGTCGCCGCAACGACTGCGAGTGCCTTGTTTGAGATTTCGAATGGGGAAAACTTTCCCTGTCCAATCGACGATTTCCCAATCGAGATCTTTTTGTGTCTGGAACTCTTCTTCGTTTTTGTAGTCGTTCCAAGAAAGTGTGAGCTTCACGGGAGTTTGTGAATATTTCACTTCAAAAGTGAGGGTGTCATTGGGGCCGGGAAGTCTGAGGCTCTGAGTCGCTGGATTTACAACAACTGGTGAATTGAAGATTTGCCCATGATAGTTTCCTGCGGCGTTGATCCATGTGATTCCCTCGCGAGTGGCGCGGTTGACTTCGCGGTTGATGAAGCCTTTTCCGTCGAAGTTGCCGCCTGTTTCCCAGGTGGCGGCATACAAGATCATATCGACTCGCTTTTCGATCGCGCTGTCGATGGCAGCCTTAAAATTTGTGATGCCGTTAGCTTGCATGAGGTAGAACTTCGGAGCGGACTGGGGAGACTTGATTAGGTTCCAAACGATCTGAGCCATCAACAAGCCGTGGCCGCCTTGGTCAGCTGTTGGGCCCGATGCGAGCGGTCCGCGCACATATTCAGTTCCTTCTGGAAGAGAGTCCATACTTTGCGGAAAGCCTGCAAAGTCATTGTCGAGGATCGCAATTTTTAGATTCTTCGTGTTGCGTAGATCGTAGGCGTATTCGTGAAGACCGTATTGGCTTTTGATTTGGTTGAAGTTGCGAAGCCTGACTTCCGCAGAAGCAGAAATCGATGTGCTCGCCATGAGTGCGAATCCTGAAATACTAAGAAGTGTTGTGGACATACGATGAAACAAATTCATGGGCCCGTCATAGTGAATTTTGACGCCATAAGTCAAGGAGATGTGTCGAAAGCTTGCTTGGGGTGGAAATGGTTAAGTTGCTAATTTTAATATATTAATTCTGTAATACTGGCTGGAATGTTCGCTTTTTAATAAGTCTGGTCCTATTCTAAAGGCATGAAATTCTCACCTACCGCCTTGAGATGGTTTATACCTGCGTCCTATCTGCTGCTTCGATATGGCTTTAGTTCGTGGATGGAGGGGCTTGGATTGTGGTCCTACTTCGCGGTGGAACTTGGATTCATCGCAGTTTACGCCTTGATTTTTAAGTCGCATTTTTCATTGATGGGCAAGGGGCTCACGAAGGCGGGGCTGGCTTGGGCCATTCCTCTGAATCTGGTTCTTGGGGTGATGATTTATCGGGGGGCGGGGATGCTCGAACTCACGGTTCCCTTCGATTTTTCTCAGCCAGAGCTTTTGTGGTTGATGATTTTGATGGGGCCCATCACGGAAGAGCTGATTTTTAGATTTTTATTCTGGCTTCCCTTCGACGGGATCGTGAGGTCGAAGTGGTTTGTGATTGCGATCACGTCTGTGTTTTTCTCATTGAGCCACTTTTGGGCCATATTTGATGTGGCAGAAATTTTTAAACCCTTCGTTTTGTATCAAGCGATGTATACACTCCTGCTCGCCTTGCATTGGGGAGAGAGACGTCATGCAAGCGGGGGATTGCTGGTGCCGATTATTCTGCATGTGGTGCTGAACGCAGGTTTTGCTGCCGCTGGATATTATGAGTTTAGGCAATATGGTGCGAGCTCTGGCGCGCAAGCAACGAATTTGAATGCTCTAGGTAATGGATCTTTAACGGCAGATGCTTTGAGAGTTGTGGTGATTGATATGAATGTGGATGAGGATCAGCTAAAAGTCGCTTTGCCTAATATCAAAAATTTTGAAATTCGCCGCTCTCCACAGTTAGATAAAAGATTGGATGCGTGGCCGGAAAACTTTCATCAAGAAATGCTTCAATCCTGCAATGCAAATTTAAAAGATGTCGAGAAGTTGATGGTCGGCCAGGCGCTTGATTTTACTCAAGATGATATCGTGAGAGTTTCAAGGCAAGTTGTTTTTAGTCATGGGTATCATGTGGCCAGTGTGGTGTTAAAGAACTTGGTTGACGTCGAGTTTTTGTATCTTGCTCTCACGCCGCCCCCCGCTTTGGGGATCAGTGATGCTGAAGACTATAGTGCAAATGATGTGAGAGCGCAGATGGCTTGGGTGGCTGCTCAAATTGATGACTTTCATCCAGATCTCGTCGTTGCGGCTACGAGTGAGACCGTCGAGGAAAATGAAAAAGATTTGATGGCTGGATATGGAGACAGGGTTTCTGCTTCAGATCTTCGTAGTATGGCTGAAAAAATTGCTAAACTTTGGAATACGGAGTGGGGAAGGATTATCTCATCCAATTCTGACACTTTGTTTGTGTTTCCTTCGGGAAATGGCGGCATTGATGGAGTGGGGGATGAGATTTATGAGGGCGGAGTTTTCCCTGCATCTATCGTTGCCAAAAACAAAGTGAATATTGCGTCCTCGCCTAAGGTGATTGATTCACAAGAGTCTTGTCTGAGCGGATTTAGCAATTGGGCCAGTAGCGCTTCGACTGCAGAGGGGCTGCGTGGCGTATTCTTCGCTCCGGGAGAGCTTATAAGGGGTGCTTCGGGGTGCTCGAACGGTGAAGAGCTGGAATTGAGTGGCACGTCACAAGCGGCTGCCGTATGGGCGCGTATGATGCTTGAGGAAATGATTTTTACCGGTGGGGATTGGCAAAAAGTCTTGTCCTCGCAGATCAGGAGTATGACATGTTCACGAGCCGGCTCACCGTTTGAAATATTTTATGTAGTCCCGAGTCAGCAGTAGCTATTTTACAGTAGTTATTTTTTTGAAGTCCAAATGAAAAACCCCTCGCAATCTTTTCAGACTGCGAGGGGTTCTCGAACACTTAAATTAGCGAGGTGCTAATCAAAGACAAATTAACGGCCTACCAACGATAGTAGTACCAGTAACGGTAAGAGCTATAGTTGTAAGAGTAAGCTGGGTAGTAAGAATAGTAACCGTAAGAATACCAGTAAGAGTAGGAAGATCTTGGGTAGTACCAACGGTGCCATGCTGGAGTGGCAGTTGTACGGTCGAACTCGCTAGGCTTGTTGCCTTCAGCGCCGTCTTCTGGGTTGATCACAACGCCAGCTTCTTCAGTGCGCTCGATCAAAGCGATTTTGTCAGCGTCAGTTTCGAGGGTTTCAGGAACTTCTTCAACACTCAACACAGTGCGGTTGCCGTCAACGTCTTCACGAAC
>CAZXHL010000149.1:0-882 GCA_964640545.1 uncultured Bacteriovorax sp.
CTAGGTTTTATTTCGGATCAGCACACGGGAGAGCCGCATGGAATCGAAGCGACCTTTCTTGGACATCCCGCCTGGTGCCCCAAGGCTCTGGCCATGATGGCAGATCGCCTCAAGGCTCCGGTGCTGCCTATCGCCTTGATTCGTGACATGGACACAGGAACTTGCCGTATTTTTGTGGAAGAGGTGATGAGCTTCCCGAGGATCGACCCCAAGCATTCAGAATTCGATGCTTCCCTGCGCAGTGGGTCGGGAGCTTTGAATCACAAAGGGCTACAATACTTCATTGAAGAAACCAATAAGCCGCTAGAGGCATGGATACGAAGGTTCCCAGAGCAATATTTATGGATTCACAAACGCTTCAAAAATTTTTTGGACTATTCAAAAGAACCCTTGCCTTGGGAGCTTTGAGTTTTTTTCTCAGTCAGTGTGCCACAGACCTCAAGTCAGATGCTGACCTGGGACAGGCTCCAGAAGAATTTTCTCAAAAGATTGAAATGGCTATTGTTGAAGAGCCAAAGCCTTTGGATATGGAAAAGGTCGAGCCGGGCAAAGCCGAATCGGGCAAAACCGAAACTATGAAATCACCAGAGCCGTCAAAAGCCAAAGCAGAACCTGTTGTTCCAAAAGCGAAAGTGACTCCGAAGGAAAAGAAAGCCAGTGCTCCCAAAGAAACAAGCAAATCAAAATCGAAAGAGGCTCCAAAGTCATTGTCTCAAAGCTGGCCGATAAGCGTAGGTGAGAAGATTCAGATGACGCTTCGCTGGGGGCCGATCGAGGGCGGTGTTGTGACATTGGAAGTCAAAGAGCCAAAGAACATCGATGGCGTTCCGGTCCTGCATTACTCGGGAGTGGTCAAAAGCTCTAAGATGCTTCAACTGTTTT
>CAZXHL010000149.1:892-5609 GCA_964640545.1 uncultured Bacteriovorax sp.
GATAACACCATTGATAGTTGGGTTCGTGTTTCTGACTTGGCGCCACTGCGGCAGGAAATCAAGCAGCTCGAAAGTTCAAGATGGGGTAGGCGTGTTCTGCTTTTTGATCCTGAGTCTCAGGAAGTAAAATTCTACGAGCATATGACCAAAGAAAGTGGTGAGGTCAAAGAGATTCGAAAAGTCGATACCATGCTTGAGGGATCTCAGGATTTGTTTGGTGCCTTTTATTTTTATCGCTATGTCCAGCACTTGAGGAACGGATTTCGTTATCCCATACATGATAAAAGTAAAAATTGGAATGCCGAGCTTCGTTACATTCAGGACGAAACGATTCGCGTCCCTGCTGGAATCTTCGAAACCAAACATTATAAAATTTTACCGAAGCTAGAGGGACACCTTGAACCGAAGGGTGACATTGATGTTTGGCTTACAGATGATCCTAGAAATATTTTAGTTCAATTTAAAGCCAAGATTAATGTTGGCTCTATTACCGGAGAGATGATCGAATATGAAGAGGGACGACCTGTCCCATTCGAACTGCCGGTTTGGAAAACTCCGGTCACAGAACTCGGGAAGTAATTTTGGCCGACTTAATACCAGTTTCTGTTGTTGTGCTCACACGAAATGAAGCCGAGCGCATAGAGCGTTGCCTCTCATCGTTGAAAGATTTCAAACAAGTGATTGTGCTGGATTCTCTTTCTTGTGATTGTACTCTAGAAAGAGCGAGGGAGGTTTGGGCGGATCTTGATCAGGATCCTTCGAGATTAGTCCTCCTTTCTAGAGATTGGCCGGGCTTTACAAAAGCTAGGAACGAAAGTTTGAATTGGGTTCATGAGAATTGGGTCGTATGGATTGATGCGGATGAATGGATTAGCGAAGAGCTCGCTAATAGTTTGCGGAGCTTTGATAAACAACAGGCGAAAGTGTTGCTGCTGGATCGTCAATCCTATTTTTTGGGGCATCGAGTAAAACACGGAGGCTGGTATCCAGATCGCAAACGACGAGTGGCTCCTGCTGGCGAGGCGGTTTGGATGTCGGGGCCACGATCTGCGGATGTGCACGAAGATCTCTATCTTAAAAATGATTTAAAATCTGAACCTCAACTACTGCAGGGAACCTTGTTTCATGAACCCTTTCGCAATGAAGAGGAACAGATTGAAACTAATCAGGAGTATTCCTCGTTACTTGCCGTAGGAGTTGCTGAGGGCTGGAGAGAAAAAGGCAGGAAAGCTCCATCCAATCTTTTTATTGCTCTCAAGGGAGTTATTAAGTTCGTTGAGAATTTTATTTTTAAATTAGGAATTCTGGACGGATGGGTAGGGTATAAGATCGCCAAAGGATCAGCACAAAGTATGATGTGGCGTCTTGAAAAGGCTAAGAAAATTATGATTCAGGAAAAAACGCAATGAGGTGGGTTGTTCAAACAGCCTTTGTTGGAGACTGTGTGCTTTCGCTGCCTTTTTTGGCTCGATTGGTAGAAATTGAAAAATCCGAAACCCATCGGGATGGCGCAAAACCTGGTGTGGTCTGGGTCACTCAAAAAGGCATTCAAGCAGAAATGATGAAGCTTGCTATTGATCGCTATTTTACGGATTCCAAAGTTCCGGTTCATCTTAAAATTATAGACAAGCGAGGAACAGATGCTTCTCTCATTCAGACCGTTAAAAAAGTAAGGCTTTGGCGGAAAGAATTTGGGGCTGCAAAAGAGACTTATTGCCTTCAGCGAAGTTTTCGTTCTGCATGTATGGCCTTGGCGAGTGGTGCTGGTGAGCGCATTGGATTCGGAAGTGGGGCGGCTAGCTTTTTGTATACTCAAACTGTCGCTCGCTCATGGATAGACGGAGTGTCTGAAATTGAGAAGAATTTAGATCTACTTAGGGCCAATTACAAAATTGAGGCTTGGCCTGTGGATGGAGCTCCATCTCTACTGGCTTCCACCAATCGGCCAACGAGACAGAGAGATCGAGTGGCGATGGCCTTGGGCAGTCCCTGGCCGACAAAAAGGTGGCCCGTGGAAGAAGCGGCAGAGCTGAGTTTGAAGCTAACGAGGGAAGGCGTGGAAGTCGTATTGATTGGAGACCCGGCGGCAAAGGAGCTGGCTGACGAAATCGTCAAGGCCAACAAATCTCTGCTCTTGAAGAATCTTGTTGGGCAAACCAATGCTTCTCAATGGGTCGACGAAATTGATGCTTGCTCGCTACTTATCAGCGGTGATTCAGCTTCAGTGCATGTGGCCTCCGACCTGGGGGTTCCTGTGCTCGCTCTTTTTGGGCCGACTATTCCAGATTTCGGTTTTGCTCCTTGGAGGCTAGGTTCACGGGTTTTGCAGGTGGCTGACTTGGCTTGTCGTCCTTGCCATATTCACGGGCCTAAGCAGTGTCCTCTAGGGCATCATAAGTGTCTGAAGGATATTTCGGCGCAGCAGGTTTTCCAGGAAAGCAAAGATCTTTTGGTGGACCCTCTCGGCAAAAGGGGCTAGGTTGTGCAACGAGATTTCAGTTTGCTTGAGCTAGGAATGGCTTTAGTTTTTGAAAATAAATAGCTGAAATTGTGGAACAATTATGACTCTAAAATTAATTCAAGGTGGAGATCAAAACAGTCAGTCTGGAAATGAAATTTCCGGTGAACACGCCCCTATTGTGGCCATTGATGGTCCGGCTGGAGCTGGGAAAAGTACGGCTGCGAGAATGTTAGCTTACCAACTTGGATTTTTGTTAATCGACACAGGTGCCCTGTATCGTGTGTTGGCTCTCAAAGCACTTGAGCAGGATGTTGATCTTGCCAAAGGTGCTGAGCTTGCCAAATTGGCAGCCACTCTAGAAATTCAATTCGGCAAACTTGAGGTGATTGAGTCCAACCCTGTTCCTGTTTTGCCGGTTTTTTGTGACGGACAAGACGTAACCAAGGCGATTCGGACTCAGGAGCTGGGCATGGCAGCCTCAAATATTTCAAAATTAGCTGAGGTTCGAGAAGCCTTGCTTGAGTTGCAACGTAGTTACGGAAAAACGGGCGGAATTGTGATGGAAGGTCGCGATATCGGAACGGTGATTTTCCCTCAGGCTGAAAAGAAATTCTATCTAACGGCTTCAGTCGAAAGTCGTGCGCAACGACGTTGGGATGAACTAAAAGCTTCTGGAACTGCCATTGGCCTCGATCAAGTGATCCGTGAGACGAAGGCTAGAGATGAGCAAGACATGAATCGTGCTGTAGCTCCTCTCAAGAAGGCGGATGACGCTATTCTCATCGATTCGACATCGCGTTCGCTGGATGAAGTTGTGCAAGATATGGCGAGTCAGGTTCGTCATTCCATTCGTCCTCAAGCTTAATTTTTCCCCTGTAACTCTCGCCTTATTGTAACTCTGTTGATGACTTGGTAGTTTTTAGCTGTGACCACGTATATGTTTGCACATTTCCTTGGACTCCTTTTAGCTTTGGGTTTCCCTCCTTTTGGTGTTTGGCCTCTGACTTGGTTTGCTGGTGCGATCCTGGTTTGGCTGTTTTTGAAGAATACTCAAGAAGAAGCTTCCAAAGCCAACCGCAAAAAGATGGCTTGGACCTTCTTTAATTTTTACTACGCCGTCATTCTCTACGGGTTCTATTGGGTGGTTTACACTCTTCATGAATTTGGTGGAATGCCCTGGGTGGTCGCGGCCATCGTGTTCATGCTCGGACTGGGGGCGCTTGGAGTCTTGCCGTGGCTTGTTGGGTATTTTTGGCAGCCGTTTCACCGATTTGTTGGTCAAAAGATTTTGAAACGCTCTAACCTAGTTGTGAGCTGTCTAGCACTAGCGATCGCGCTTTGTGTTTTTGAGTGGCTTGATGTGAGAGCCTTTCCATGGACTTGGGCACAAAGTGTGGGCTCGGATACTTTTCTTTTGGCTAGTGTGGGAGTTCTAGGCACCCTTGGTTGGTCTTTGATTTTTCTTTTTTACATTTTGGCTTTTGGGTCGTGGATCTTCAAGCAGTCTCAGTTTACGTATAGCTTTCTTGGTAAATTCGTCGGTGCGACTATTTTGCTTTTTATACCTCTCTACGGGGTAGGGTATTTTCAGCTTAAAAAATTGAACAACGAATTCTCCGAGAGGCAGCCGATCGCGATGCTACAAGGAAATGTTGGAAACTATCAGAAAAAGTTATCAAAACTTCAAGTGGCTCCTACAGTTAGAAATGTTCTCGCTATTCATAGGGACTTGATCGAGGAAGCAGCGATTCGTTTTCAGCAGATTCCAGAGAGTGAGCCATGGGTCATCTGGCCAGAGACATCTTTCCCCGGTTTTCCCACTCAGATTGTGAGTGCGGGGGAGGCGATGAGTAGTTTTGTGCAGCTGACCCGGGGCATGCATATTGTGGGTGCTTATGAAGAAGGTGATATCATGCTAGGAGGCAAGCAGAAGCGTGTCGACTTTAATATCGCAGCCATGTTCCATGCGAAGACAGGATTTGTCGAACTCTACCGAAAGAGGGTTCGAGTTCCTTTTGGTGAATACATTCCATTTGATGAGACTTTTCCACAGGCCTATGAATGGTTGCCCAATGTGAATCATTTCGGCAAAGGTGAGAAGTTCAATGCGCTCCCTCACCCAGATCCTAATGGTCCCGTTTTTATTCCAGTGATTTGTTATGAGATCTTGTTCAAAGATTTGGTTGATTCCTTCATTGTGCGAGCTCAAAAAGATTACCCAGGACGCGAGATGATCATCGTGAATCTCACAAACGA
>CAZXHL010000150.1:0-3239 GCA_964640545.1 uncultured Bacteriovorax sp.
TGGCTAGCCGACAACTGCCGCATGAGACTGTGATTTACGGGAGTCATGTCGGAATCGGCTCCGAGGTGAAGATCTTTCACGAGCACTTCATACCGACCCGACTTCGGCTCGATCAATCCGATATCCTCTAGTCGCCTGAGATATTGCTGCAGCCGTTCCATAGAAATATCGAGCACGTCCGATATCCTTTTAAAATCATTACAATATTTATCGATCGAAAGAAGGTTATGGATGAGCTGCAGATACGGGTTTGCGTAGTATTCCCTGTAGCCAGCCGCATCGACGGTACGGGCTGTTTCGAGATAATTGGATGTCTCAAGGACCTTAGACCGAAGCTCTAAGATCTCCTGCCATAACAAATCTTTGCGCTGTTTATGGCTGGATCGCTCCCAATCACAAAGCAACCTGAGGTATTGAGATTGTTCTGAAGAGCAGTTCAGATAGCTACTCGCACCAAAGACTTGATCGAGATTAAGCTCGGCTTGGCCGTGCATGACCTTCGATAGATAAGTCTTTTGAATTCCCATATGAGAGGCCATATCGCTAAAGCTGAGCTTGGATCCGAGAGATTTTCGCTGTTCCAAAAGGAATTTTATGGCTTTTCTGTAGGAATTTATTTCGAAAAAACTCATATATTTCAATAAAAGTTTACCTTATAGCAACTTTATTTACAGCAGTTACTTATTTAATAATTTACTCCAAGGCCCAAACCCCGTTTAATGCATCGCATAACAGGCAGATCGTGCTGGGATCCCTCTCCCCCCACCACATCCCCCCCGGCACGGTCTGTGCTTCTTAGTCAGAAAGGGTTTTTTATGTTTTTGAAAAAGTTGTTGTTTATCCTATGCCTCACCACACTCAGCCTCGCCACCAAAGCAGGCACTTGGACGGGATCCGGAGGAAGTGGCCATGCCCTTCTCTTCACCCAAATGGGCGAACAACTTCTAAGAACTTTTGTCGACGAGAAATATGAAGCCAATACTTACCAGGTCAGAGACCTCATCGACCTTCCACTTTTTGCTGAAGCCATTATGACAACGAAAGTTGTGGCTGTAAGCGAGCCACTGTTTGATAGATTCGGGCATCCTGCAACGGCGCTCTATCTCACCTTGGACGAATGGCATGAACATTCCGACAAATTCGAAGCCGAGAGTGAGTTTGTGAAAGCCAACAACTTCAACGCCGTCATAATCGTTGATATCACTCGCTTTGAAAAAGAATACGCTCTAGGCCCCGAAATTGCGATGGGAACCGTATTCCACGAATACCTAAGAGCGACGCATATTGATGACGACAATTATAAAGTCGCCGCGAAAATTTATGACCGCGGATTTTTTGGAGCGCTGTTAAAATCCAACCAAGAACTGTCGAAACATTTAGCCGAAGAAAAGAAACGACTTTCTAAAATGGAATACAAATTAGACCTTGTAGATTCCGAACTCGGCAAAACAGTAGAGATTCTTCAATCGGATGAACAAAAACTAGAAGACGCCCTCATCTACCGTCGCCCCTTCGTAAAAGAGAAGAAAAAAGCCATTCGCGACGTGTCGAACTCCTTTGCAAACATGGTGGGTTCAACGAGCATGACCGGATTTGGTCGCGCCTATGCCGGTAGGATTTTAAAGGCGCAAGGGTCCGTTGTGGCCGAGCAATTTGAAGCCAGCTACAAAATGAGCGAGCTCGAAGTAGCCGACGACAGAGTGAGCTTTTACACCCATGCCCTCACAGGAACTCGCGAGTACTTTCTCAAACTTCGTGAAGCACGACGTAAAATTATATTGGACGAATTGGCCAACTAATCGAAAGAGATGATGAAAATGAAAAGAATTAAAAAAACTCTAATCGCCCTTATCTGCGTCACAAGCTTCTCTGGAGAAGTCCTCGCAAGTGCAGCCGGTGCTCCGACTGGAGCACAACAAGGTGTGGCCGTACACGACCCGTTCAAAGGACGGATTCGAGTGATACTTCCAGAAAAAGAAATCACGATTAGCGACAGCGCCATATCGCACGAAAGAAGTACTGGTTTTGGGTTGAGCCTTAGTTTCGGAGGAAACTCTCACAAAGGAAACGTAAACAAATTTTCTTCCTTAGACGCTACTTACGTTAGATTCTTTGGAAATCCTGATGATTTCTCCAGCATGACTGTAGCCTTTACATGTGATGGCAGAAGTCTGCTTCAATACTCTTGGGCCTACTACAGCGCCAAAGACATTAACCTACAGTTTAGCAGTGTGTGGGGAACTAGCGAAGCTGTGATCTCGTCCTTAATCTTACGCACCCCATGGCTAGCCCAGTTTTTCGACGTCTACCAAGTCAATCGGCAGAAACAAGCACCAAGTGTTATATCGGCCAACAATTTTTCAAATGGAAAAAACTCATCACTAGGTTTTTCAGAGAAACACTCTGGGCTCAGTCGCCGTGAAATTTTGTATGGGGTCGAACACACGAGCTGGATACACCAACTTTGTGACCCTCGCTCACAAGTTCGCCGAGTCCTCAACCCTTACTACTCACGAACAAAGGGGACTGACCCCGACGCCCCAATGTTCACCCGAGAAGCCTTCTATAAGAAATCTCACAAAACCCTTTATCTGGATTTTCTCTATGACGCCGACAACTGGATTGATGACGTCGAAGCCAACGCCCGAAAAGAGTTAAAGGCCACGAGAGCCCTCATCGAGGAATATCTCGCCGGATTGAAGAAGTAGAAACAGCAACTCAAAACCAAAATTAGTCATCAAAATTTCCTAGCTCAATGATGAGTTAGGCAGCGGCTTGCCGCAAAAAATCAAGGAGGAACAAAATGAAAAAAATAATTCTAATCACCCTAACCCTACTCACAAGTGCAACGGCCTTTTCCGCAGGCGACAAAGCTCCCATTGATGTCATCGAAGATATCATCCGCGAACCGGGAAGACCGGATAGACCAGGCAGGCCCGGAGACGGTGATGACCATGGCAATCCAAACCAATGGGCGTGTTCATCCGTAAACACTTCTACTCAACGCCACTACCTCACCACGGGAAGAGGCGAGGCCAACGTCAGTGCCAAAGCACTGAACACTTGCCTCGACAACACCTACTACCCACGTCAGTGTGCCGATTCAAAGTGTGAAAGAGATAACGGTCGAGGGAACTTCCGCGTACAGACCCAGAACTCATCCACGAGAAAAATTTACTCCGGCAAAGGCAGCACCAGACTAGAGGCTCAAGCCAATGCCATGAACTCTTGTGTGAGTG
>CAZXHL010000150.1:3249-5603 GCA_964640545.1 uncultured Bacteriovorax sp.
CCCTAGGCAGTGTGGCTTCTATCGATAGAACTAGAGTAATTTTAGACACTTAGGAGGTCAGCGCGCGCGGGGAAAATGAGTACCCGTGCAGCACTCAAAGCCCGAAGACTCATTTGATCCTAGGCCGAAAAGCCGCTATACCATCTATGGGGCTCGGCCCCTGCGAGCAACAACCGCGAACCCCGCCAGGCCCGGAAGGGAGCAACGGTACCGGTACCGTTGTTTTTGGCAGGATTCGCCGGGTCCCACTTTTTTTTGCCTAACAGGATAAATAAATCGAATGAGTTACGTAGTTTTAGCACGACGATATCGCCCGCAGCAGTTTAGCGACCTCGTCGGCCAAGAACACGTGGCCGCCACCCTGAAGAACGCCATCAAACAAGAACGCTTTGCTCACGCTTATTTATTCACCGGTCCCCGCGGAGTCGGTAAAACTTCTGCTGCTCGTATCTTAGCCAAAGCGATTCGTTGCCTGGACCCGCAAGACGGTGAACCTTGCAACAAATGCGAAGCTTGCGTGAGCATCACTGACGGCAAAAGCATGGACGTCATGGAAATCGATGCGGCTTCCAATACTGGCGTCGATAACATCCGCGAACTCAGAGAAAACGTCGAATACATGGCGAGCGTTGGCAAATACCGCGTCTACATCATCGACGAGGTTCACATGCTATCCACTGCTGCCTTCAATGCCTTGCTGAAGACACTGGAAGAGCCTCCTCCGCATGTGATCTTTATCTTCGCGACCACAGAACTGCACAAAGTTCTCCCTACGATCCAATCACGCTGCCAGCGTTTTGATTTTCGCCGGGTGCCCGAAGCGGAGATGATGAAAAACCTCACCGCAATTTGCGAGAAAGAAAACGTCACGATCGATGAAGCTTCATTGAGGTCTATCACTCTTGAATCAGAAGGTTGCTTGCGAGATGCTCAGTCTTTACTCGATCAAGCGATCGCGTTTTGCGACGGTAAAATAACAGTAGAAAATCTGGAAACCGCGCTCGGCCTTATCGGTCGCGGCGCTTACATCGCCTTATTCGAAGCGATCATCACCAAAGACACGAGTGCCGCCATTAAGGCTGTGAATGATATGCTCCTTCAGGGCAATGATCCGAAAGTCTTACTTGGGCGCATGACCCAATTTTTCCGCGACTGGCACTTGAGCTATTTTGCGGGTGAATCCCTTATCAGCGATCCTGATTTTTCGAAATTATTTGTTAACTACAAAACGGCTTTGAGTTCGGATGAAGTCGTTCGCAACCTAGACCTCTGCCTCAGACACCAATCGCAATTGTATGCTGCAAGCAATAGCGAATTCCTCCTAGAAAGTCTCGCCGTGAAACTTACACTATTGAGACCAGCCGCTGCACCTGCCCATGCAGCTCAAGCAAACACGCAGTCACAGAATTCTTCCGCAGCGAGCAACAGACCCGCGCGTCCAGATTTTTCAAACCGCGCATCCAACGCAAGACCTGGAGCGGGATCAACACCTCCCACTCCGCCGCGCAACAGGCCCGGCCAATCAAGCCCAACACCTCCTCCGCCCGGCCCCACATCCAAGCAACCTTCTCAAGTTCCGATGAGTGCAAGTAGCGATCTTATGGAATTGTTCACCTCCTTCATCAGGGCAAAGAAACCCGCATGGACTCCTGTTCTTCAAAGTGTGCAAGGCATTGAGAAGAATGATGATGGAAGAGTTACCGTATATGCTAAGGGTGATTTTGCCGGGAAGAGATTGTCTTCCAGCGATGGACTTGAAGTCTTAAAGCTCAGCCTCGGAGTCGACAACATCGAAGTCACCCTCGACGCTTCGGCGGTAAAGAGCGAAAAAGCAGCAACACAAGATGAAATCTATCAGCAACACAAAGAAGCCCGTGATATGGCAAGAGAACACGAAAGTGTGGCATCGGCCGTAAAGATCTTTGACGCCAAGATCAAAGACACTAAGATACTCGTAAACAACAAGAACAATGGCCCCGGCAAGAACTAACGGGACTTAAAAGGAGACAATGATATGAAATTTCCAGGTGGTGGCGGAATGGGCGGAATGCTCGCTCAAGCCCAAAAAATGCAATCCGAAATGAAGGCCCTTCAAGACAAACTAGCTCTTAAGGAATTTGATATCGAAAGCGCCGGCGGCCGAATCAAAATCACAATCACAGGCAAACAAGAAATTACGGCACTTGATATCTCCAAAGAGATCATCGACCCAGAAGATCCAGGAATGCTTGCAGACATGCTCAAGGTCGCGGTCAACCAAGCTGTTGAAGAGTCACAACGTATCGTTGCCGAAGAAATGGGCAAAGTCGTTCCTCCAGGCTTGGCAGGTCTATTGTAAGTGAAATTGATTCCGA
>CAZXHL010000151.1:0-5562 GCA_964640545.1 uncultured Bacteriovorax sp.
GCTCGGTAATTTTGTCCAGCTAGGGAGTCATACTTGTGTGGATCGCGCGGTTTTTAATGAGACGATTCTAGGTGATGAGGTTAGTACGGATAATCATGTACAGATCGCCCATAATTGTGTCATCGGTGCTCAGTCTGCGTTTTGTGCTTTTGTTGGTATGTCAGGAAGCACCACTGTCGGAAAACGCTGCGTTTTTGCAGGAGCTTCTGGAACCAAGGGGCACCTTAGTATTGGAGATGATGTGATTGTAGGGGCTCAGTCGGGGATAACGTCTGATTTGGAGTCCAATCAGTTCGTCAAAGGTTATCCACCGCGTCCTATTCAAGAAGCTTTAAAAATAGAGAGTCTTAAAACTCGCTTACCTGAGATATATTCTCGATTGAAACGATTAGAAAAGTTGGCTCAAGGTTCTGATACAGACCTAAAGAGCAAGGAGTAGCTGCAGATGTTATCTAATGATCCCAAAAAAACCATTCCACACCGCGAACCATTTATTTGGGTATCTCGATTGATGTCTAGAGCTGAAGATGGTGGTGAGGGAGTTGTGGAATTTGATGTGACTGAAGACTTAGATGTTTTTAGAGGACACTTTCCCGGAAATCCTATCTTCCCTGGTGTTTTGCAGTTGGAAGGTTCGGCCCAAGCTTGTATGTGGGTTCTTTTTGGTGAGGAAGATCCAGATCGACATGAAGGCTATTTTGCTTCTGTTGATAGCTTTAAGTTTAAGAAAATGGTGAAGCCTGGGGACCGACTTAGTATTTCCTGCAAGCGAGTGGCTCTGAGAGCTTCATTGCACAAGTGGGAAGTGGCTGTGGTTGATCAAGACCAGCGACTTTGTTCTAAAGGTGTGGTGTGGCTAAAACTGGCAGATGGGAATCACGCGTGACCACATTCATTCACCCAACGGCTCTTGTCGAAGATGGAGCTGAACTTGGCGTTGATGTCGATGTAGGACCGTTTTGTAGAGTTTCTGCTCAGGCCAAAATCGGCGACCGCACGAAATTGATTTCTCATGTGGTCATCGATGGCATTACAACTTTGGGACAAGACAATGTGATCTACCCGTTTGCAATGCTTGGCGGCCCACCTCAAGACCTAAGTTACAAAGGTGAAGACACGACGGTTGTGATTGGTGATTCAAATATTCTGAGAGAATCCATGACGGTTCATAGGGGAACGGCGAAGGATCGTGCCGTCACTCGTATTGGAAATCACAATTACTTGATGGCGTATTGTCATGTGGCACATGACTGCATCGTTCATGATCATGTTTTGATGGCCAATCAATCAGGACTCGCAGGACATTCAGAAGTTCACAACCATGTTGTGATAGGCGGGATGTCGGCTGTTCTGCAAAAATGCAGATTGGGAGAATACTCTTTCCTGGGTGCGTCGACTGTCATTCGAAGGGACTTGCCACCGTTTATGGCAGCGAAAGAATTTTCCACAGTGACTGGACCCAATTTGGTCGGGCTTCGAAGAAACAAGTTTTCAACCGATGACATCCGCACAATTGGAGACTTGTACAAAATTTATTACCTTTCCACTGAAAACACTCAAGAGTCTATTCAGAGAATCATTGCAAAATATCCGGGAAATGCCCGTGTTCAAACATTTATAGACTTTATTCAATCAAGCCAAGCTGGCGTACAAAGATAGGAGCATAACATGTCACAAAACTCTAAAGATCTGCGTTTTGTTGTAGTTGGGGCCGGACACATGGGTCTGAAACACATCAAAAAAATTCTTCAAATCGGAGGACGCATTGGTGCCAAGGTGAGTGTTGTTGTTGAGCCTGTTGAGAAAAGACGTGAAGTTTTGCAGGAAGAGTTCAAAGATACTGGGATTAAGTTCGTAGACAATCTCGGTGAGATTTCGAAATTTGGAGGTGACTCTTACCCCGATGCCGCTATCGTGGCCGTGCCCGCTAAAATTCACGTTGAGATGACGATGGCTTGTTTGGCCAAAGGTTTGCATGTCTTGGTGGAGAAACCACTCGGTTTTACAGCAACAGATTGTAAAGAAATTGGTGAAGCGGCAGATCGCGCGGATCGCTTGGTTCAGGTCGGCCTCTTAGAAAGATGGGCCATGGCTCACCTCTGGGATAACTGGAAACCTGAGAGAGTGAACCCCGTTACTTTTAATGCTGTGAGATCAAGTCCCTTTATGCCGAGAGCAGCAGATACTGATGTGATTCATGACCTCATGGTTCATGATTTGGATTTGTTCGTTCTACTAAATGATGTCTTTGATCTTTCACCAGTTGTGGGTGTGAGGGCGTGGGGAAGAAAGCTTCGCTCGAACTATTTGGACTCAGCGAAGGTCGCCCTCGATTTAGAAAATGGCGGAACGGCTCACTTCTTTGCCTCTCGTTTGGCGGCTGATGCCTCGAGGCGTTGGGAGCTTACGGGACCAACATGGCATGCGTCAGCGGATTTGATGCGAAGAGAGTTTACGACTTTTGAAAAACGAGAATCCCACGGTAAGACGTGGTTTGAGCCGAAGGAACATAGCTGGGCGATTGGAGATCCTCTTGGACTTGAAATTGAAGCTTTTGTTCAAAGAGTGGGGGGGACGTTTGAAACCATCAGTGGAATTGGGGCAAAAGACCCGATCTTTTCATTCTGGGATCCACAAAAAATCATTCCAACACCTCAAAGTGTGATGAAGACTCACGAAATCATCGATGAGATTTTGAGCTGCATTAAGGTGCTCGAATCTTGAAGCAAAGAGTTTTAGTTTCTGCTGGTGATCCATCAGGGGACTTGCTCCTTTCCAGGGTGATATTCCATCTCAAGGAGATGGGAACTCAGCACGGTGTTGATTTTGAGTTTCGAGGTTTGGCTGGTCCCAAGTCAGAAGCTGCGGGTGTTGAAATTCATGGACGGTGCGAAGACGTTGCCGTCGTGGGTCTCACGGAAGTTGTAAAAAAATTACCCAAGATTTTTGGTGTGCTAGGGCAACTGGAGAAGATGATTCCAGAATCAGATCGTGTGATTTGCGTAGATATGCCGGATTTTAACTTTCGCCTGGCGAAGATGGCCAAGAAGAGAAACATTGCTGTCGACTATTTAGTTTGTCCTCAGGTTTGGGCTTGGCGAGAGGAGAGAGTGGAAGAAATTCGCCAGCTCTTTCGTAGAGTCTATCCCGTCCTTCCTTTTGAAGAAACGTATTTGCTTGAAAGGGGTGTCAACGCTCGTTACTTGGGGCATCCCCTAAGAGATATTTTGCCGCCCCGAGCTCGAAAACAAAAACGTGAAGAGCTCAACATTCCGGATGATGTTTTTGCTATGGCTGTCTTGCCCGGCTCGCGTAGATCAGAGTTGAAAAGACATTTGCCGATTTTGATTGAGGCTTGGGCGCTTTTCCAGAAAGAAGCCGTGAGGCGACACGTCGAAAAACCTTACAGAGCCTTGGTTCCGGTCGCGACCGGCATCAGGCGGGAAGATCTCGAAGCGATGCTCTCGAAGAAGCATCAAGCGATGTTGAGCGCTTGGCTCAATTCCAAGGAATGGCAGCTTTGTGAAAGTTCTTGGGATGTGATGCAGGCGAGTGACTTTGGCTGGATCGCCTCAGGAACTGCAACTCTTGAGGCCGCGTATTATCAGTTGCCACATATTTTATTCTATCGTCTGAGTTGGTTGTCAGCCCGGATCATTAAGTCCCTCACGTCTTATTTCACAGGGAATGAGGGGATGGCAGGACTTCCTAATATTTTACTTGAAAGCAAAGTCATTCCAGAAATTCTGCAAGATGACTTGAATCCACGAAGGTTGGCTTTCGAAACGGTTGAATTGGTTTCGAACACTATCCGGATGAATACGATGAAAAAGCAGTTGCGTTTTATTCCCAAGAGACTTGGGGAGACGGGAGTCGCAGCTAGGATGGCAGAGGATCTTTGGGGTTTATGGGGCTTATCGCGAAAATCGTAGGACAAGTTTATGCTTGTGGGCGTGAGCTCGACCGATGGCGGACCTCCAGAAGGTTTTTACGTCAACCCGTCATTTCCATTGGCAACATCAGCAGTGGGGGGCGAGGAAAGACTCCTATGGTTGTGGAAGTGATATGGGGACTCCAAATGCGTCGCTTTGAGCCAGTCGTTTTGACTAGGGGCTATGGGCGCCTTACGAAGCGGCCAGTTTTCTTGGATCGAGAAAAACTTCATTTCATCGATACGGGTGAGAGTTTTGAACTTAGTGAATTGAGTTCTGAAGAAATTGTAAATTGTGTTGGTGATGAAGCTTTGGAAGTTTTTGTAAAAACTGGAGTGAGAATTCTAGTCGGAGCCAACAGGCACAAAAATGCGATGTGGTTTTTGTCGGCGCAGGGCGGGTCTATTTCGGATTTGGTTTTTATTTTAGATGACGGGTTCCAGCATTGGAAGATGGAACGTGATTTCGATATTGTTCTCTATAACAAGAAAGATTTAGAAGATGACTTATTGCCGCTGGGCCGGCTTCGGGAGAAAAAATCGGCTTTAGAGCGAGCGGATTTGGCTTTGATGATTGGCTTTGATGTCGAGAAAGAGACGCTTTTCCCAGAGGGGCTCATGGATGAGCCACCGGCTATTATTGTGACTAGGGCTCCGGATGTGTCTTACAAAGAAGTTTTGGAGGAGAGATATGGAAAAGGTCTTCGCTATATTGAGCTTGGCGATCATGCGTCGTCTGCCATCTTAAGGGATAAAATCAATCGAACGATTCAGCGCCACATTGTTCTCGGATACAAAGAGGCTGTGAAAGTCCTCCCCTGGAGTATGCTGGCGGAACATCAAGGCCGTCCATTCGTAAGGGATGATATTTTTGAAGGCAAACACATTTGGGTTTTGGGTCTGAGAATGAAGCTTAACGATGAAGCGAATGTTTGGACGCATTTGGAACATATGCTTGAAATGAAATACCTTGGGGCTCATTCAGAGTTCGAAGAGATTTAGGGCGACGGACGAAATGAACTTCATATTGAGCTTTCTTTCGAATTTTGCAGCTAATGTGATTTATTATTCCATATTTGCTTTTGGAATCTTGCTAAGGATTCTACCATTTCCATTAAAGAAATTTGTGACCGGGGTTGTTGCCACGCTTTGGTTTTATTTATTTCCCTTTCGCAAAAGAGTTATCTTGCACAATTTAGCTCTAGTTTTCCCAAGACGCTCGGAAGAGAGCAACAAGCATTTTCAATCAAGATGTGAAGCTATCTCTCGTCGTAATATCCAGCACTACTTGTTGATGCTACTCGAAGTCTTTGAGCGATTGACATGGTCTAACGAGACAGCGAGGGCGCAGGCTGTTTGGGATCATCACGAGCGAATGCAAGCTCTTGTCGACCAAGGAACGGGCTTCTTTTTTTTATCGCTACATTTGGGGAACTGGGAAACCTTGACCAGGGTAGGGTGTGCGGAGGGATTGCCGCTCACCATCATCACCAGGTATCTGCGCAATCCCGTGATGGACAGGGTTTGGGTGAAAAGCCGCAAGCAATTCGGCTTGGAGCTGCTTGCTGAGTCGGGGTCTGGTTTGGCGGCTATTAAAAGTGTCAAAAGAGGCAGGGCCCTAGGTTTTATTT
>CAZXHL010000152.1:0-5465 GCA_964640545.1 uncultured Bacteriovorax sp.
CCAGACAAACAATGGCGCGCTTATCAGTGCTGCGAAACCGTCCATGGCGAAAAATTTTAGTGAGGAAAATCTTAAAGTTCCAGCGGTAAAAAAAATTGGGGTTCTTAAGCCAGGAAGAAAGCGACCCACAAAAATTACCCATTTGCCCCATTTTAAAAACATTGCCTGAACTTTTCCGAAGCGCTCGGGGTGAATCAATGCCTTCGCAATTCGAGTTTCTAAGAGATGGTATCCGAGCTTTTTTCCGGCAAGAAAGACGATGCCATCACCTATAAGAATCCCCAAATACATAAGCCCCATGGACTTCAAGACGTGAATGTTGTTTTGCGCGCCCAAAACTCCTGCCGTAACAAGGACTATATCTTCTGGCATCGGGAACCCTATGCTACAAAGTTGTAGCAACAGAAACGGACCCCATAGTGAAAGAGAATCTGTTGTTAGAAAATTAAAAATAGAAACAATCATCAACCAACGTCCGGTGATTCTTCCTGAAGCCAGGACAGAATTGCAACTTTGTTTGCCATTACGTCATTGTATCCAAGTTCCAATAATCGCGATGTATAGCTCGATTCAAACGCAAGGTAGCTGACCAGATCTGCGCCATGGTGATCCGAGGCGCCCAGCCCTCGAAGGAAGTGACGTAATACAAAAGAAAGATGTTTAAGCTCATCGGCTGCCATTTGGCCCAGGTCCCGCGAAGGTCGAATCGCCAGCACAGGTATTCTTCTCAGCTTTTCCGGGTGTTCGCGACGAGCCTCCTCGGTCATGAGGTTAAGTGTTTGGTTTATTCTCATCATTCTTTCCAAGTCGGAATCTATGGCGTCCATAAATAGCGCATTGAGCATGAGTCCCGAAATGTCAGCCAACTGAATAGATTTCATGCGGAAGGACTCATTGAGTTCAAAAGTTTGGGTTGGGGTCCGATGATATCTGACCCCAATGGCAATGACTTTCTCAGAACCCAGATGGATAGCGGGGCTCAATGGTGAAGTCATGCGTACCCCACCATCTCCATAATACGAACCGTGAACCTTAATCGGAGGAAACAGAATAGGAATCGCAGAAGATGCAAGTACATGCTTCAGTCTGATTGGCGTACGTTTGCCTACGCGGCGGCTCCGCATCCACGGCTGAAGTTCGGGTGAACCATCAAAAAAAGCAACAGAGGTCCCCGTTCCATAGTTAGTGGCAGTCACGGCGACTCCATGCAAAAGCCCTGATTTAATGTTTGCGTGAAGCTGCTTGAAGTCGATCTTCCTTAGAAGAAAATGAACTAATGGAGTGGTATCGAGCAACTGGGTTTTAGGACTCGAATTGAACATTCCTCCCCCTCCGAGCTGAAGGACAAGTCTCGTTGCATTGCCAAAAATCCTCGCTGCCTTTGGATCGAAAATATCGTCGATTCCAATCCTTTGCCAGGTCTCACTGAGTTCTCTAAGAGCCTCGGGAAGACGGTCGGCTTTTGCAGCCAAATAGGTTCCGTTAATCGCGCCACCCGAAATTCCGCATATGACTTGAAATTTCAGATCACGGCCAAGTTGCTTGTGCGTAATCTCACCAAGCCCTAACAAAGCCCCAGCCTGGTAGGCCGAGCGTGCACCACCTCCGGATAACACTAAACCAAGTTTTTTTACCGCAGCTGAAGATTTCATACGATTTTAATCGAGGCGTCGCCTTCCAATCACGCGACGCCAAGAGCCCTCCTAACATGAATTAATAGACCCGTCATACCATATCTGGCAAACATCTATTGCATCAAGTTGCAATAATGGTCTCGCTGGGTTTAGACTCGAACAGCATAAAGAGGGGACACTGCCATGCTGTCATTTGAAACTATGGAATACATGGGGCATGAGGAGGTAGTTTTTTTCTCTTCTCATTCTTGCAACTTGCGAGCAATCGTTGCCATCCATAACACAACCCTTGGTCCTGCCCTTGGAGGAACAAGAATGTGGAACTACAAAAATATGGATGAGGCCATTTCCGATGTCCTTCGTCTCTCCCGAGGCATGACATACAAGGCGGCAATTTCAGGATTAAATCTGGGAGGGGGTAAAGCCGTCATTATCGGAGATCCTACAAAAGATAAAACGGAAGCATTATTCAGAGCCTATGGAAGATTCGTTGAATCTCTTAACGGAAGATACATTACGGCAGAGGATGTGAATACGAATGTTGATGATATGGAGCATATCTTTGCTGAAACCAACTATGTAACGGGTGTCGCCGAAATGAATGGTGGCTCAGGTGATCCTTCACCTTGGACCGCACGCGGAGTTTTCCGTGGAATGGAAGCTTGTTGCCTAAAACTTTTCGGAGATCGTTCACTAAAGGGACGAGTCGTTGCCATTCAAGGAGTAGGATCTGTTGGCTTCAACCTAGGAAAACTTCTTCACGAGGCCGAAGCGAAACTCTATTTCACTGACATCAAGGAAGAAAATATTGCTCGATTTAAGGGCGCGATTCCCTGTGCTGAACTTGTTGGGCCAAATGAAATTTATAAGGTGAGTGCCGACATTTATGCCCCATGTGCCCTTGGGGCAACCATCAACGACGACACCATTGAAAAGCTTAGAGCGAAAATCGTATGTGGTTCGGCCAATAATCAATTGGCTGAAAATAGGCATGGGAACATTTTGAAAGAACGAGGAATTCTTTATGCGCCCGACTATTTAATCAATGCGGGCGGACTGATGAATGTTTCTATTGAGTTTGAAGGATGGTCCGCTGAAAAATCAACAAAAATGGTAGACAAAATTTATGATACAACTTTGAAAATTTTTAAACTATCCGACGAGCAGAACATTCCCGTTCATCAAGCTACTGATATTCTCGCTGAGCAAAGAATCCAGGCTATTAAAAATATTAAAGGCAGACATTTAGGTAATCTTGCTCATCGTTTTCCGGGTAGAAAGCGAAACTAATCAGACTTAGCCGCAATAGTGGGAAAAAAGGGGAAATGTAAATGATAGAAAACAATTTAGCTAAACTTCTTTGCGATCCAAAAAAACTAAACCGCGAATTGAATAGATATTATATTTCTTCTACGAAGACTGAGCAGCTTGAAATGCTCAAAGAAATTAAACTTTCCGGAATTGAAGACCTTTACGATCACATTTCTAAAGAAGTTAAGTTTGATGAGGCTCCAATAGTAACGGATGAACTGAGTTACCATGATCTGATTCCCCACGTTGAATCAATAGCTTCAAAAAACAACATAAAAACAAGTTTTATTGGCGATGGCCTTAAAAATTATAAGGTGGTCGATATTGTCCCTTATGTATCTGGCCTTAGGGGACTGACAACTGCTTATACACCCTACCAGCCTGAACGTTCTCAAGGGACATTGAATTCACTTTGGATATATTCTTCAGGTCTTTCCATGTTAACTGGATTCGAGGCGATCAATGCTTCATTTTATGACCGCTCGACGGCTCTTTATGAAGCCATCCAGACTGCATTAAGAATCGTAAAAGGTTCTAAAGTTGCACTTGTGTGTGAGTCTATTTATCCAGGAGACCTGGAAGTTCTCAAAACTCTAGCTGCCGAAACCACTCTTACTATCGTTACTATCCCGACTGACGATATTTTAGGAACTACAAATCTTAGCCTTGCTAGGCAAATGGCAAAAAAGATTGGCTCCGAACTAGCATGCATCGTTTTTCCTCAAGTAAATAACTTTGGGAATTTTGAAGCAGTTCACACACTCACAGATTTGTGTTCGGAACTCAACGTTCAGTCTATTGCTCTCATTGATCCGATGCTCTTGGCGACTGGGTGCTTAGTCCCGCCCTCTGAATTCGGTTCACGAAAACAGGGGTCAAACATGTTTGTCGCCGAAGGACAACATCTGGCAATCGCCCCCAATTTTGGTGGTCCTGGACTTGGAATTTTCGGTATTAGATACAATGAAAACAATAGAACCGACATTCGGTCTACCGCCGGTCGTTTTATCGGCAAAGCTAAAGACGCAGACGGCAAAGACTGCTTCTGCATGGTTCTTTCAACAAGAGAGCAACATATTCGCAGAGAGAAAGCGACCTCAAATATTTGCTCAAATCAGTCCTTCATTGCAACTCTGGTAGGTGCGGCGATCTTAGAGCGCGGTGAAATTGGCATGACTAAGTCAGCCATGCACGGACATCACTGCGCTTTGAAGATGGCCGAACGACTGACGCAGTTTAAAGGCATAAAACTCGCTTTTGGGTTTAATCCATTTTTTAATGAGTTCACCTTGGAGCTACCCATGAAAGTGGATGAACTCCAAAAAAAGGCCTCTGATGCCGGGATACAACTCGGAGTGAATGTAAGTCATAGACTTCAGAAAACAAAGAATTTACTTTTGCTTTCATTTTTCGACGTGCATTTTGAAAGAGACTTAAAGAAATTAGAGGATTTTTTTGCCGCAAACTTTGAGAGAGTGAAAACAGATAGTCCCTCTGTCCCAAAGATTCCTAAGGTTTACCTAAGGACTACAAAAGCCAATCTGCCCTCCATTAAAATAGAAGAACTCAAGACTTACTATAAGAAGTTATCAGAAATAAATGTGAGTCCCGACGACAACATCTACCCGTTGGGCTCATGTACTATGAAATACAATCCCTACATCAACGATTACGCTGCAAATCTAAAAGGGTTTACTGATATTCATCCTCAGTCGCCAGTCGAAGACGCGCAGGGATGTTTACAAATCCTCTATGAAATTCAGGAAATGTTTAAATCAATTACGGGACTGCCAGCCGTTACCACCCAGCCTGTCGCCGGGGCGCAGGGCGAACTCCTTGGGATCAAACTTTTTCAGGCCTATCATCGAGCTCATAATGAAAGCGAAACACGGAAAATTATTTTAATTCCACGATCCGCCCATGGAACAAATCCAGCAACTGCTGCAATGGCAGGTTTTGAAAACAAGATTATCGACGGTATTCAATATGGAATCGTTACCCTTGAAGCCAATAGCAAAGGGCAGATTGATTTCGATCAACTGAAAGTAACTGTAGAAAAGCATAATAAGAGAATTGCCGGGGTAATGGTAACTAACCCAAATACCTCTGGAATATTTGAGACTCAGTTTAAAGAGATGGCTGATCTCATCCATTCAGTAGGCGGCTTGGTTTATATGGATGGGGCCAATTTAAATGCAATTTCAGGATGGGTCGATCTCGGAAAAATGGGAGTAGATGCAGTTCACAGCAATCTTCATAAAACATGGTCAATCCCACATGGTGGAGGCGGCCCAGGTGATGCAATAGTTGCCGTATCAAATCGCCTTGTTGAATTTCTACCAGGAGTTCAAGTCACTAAAAGTGATGACGGGAAGTATGACGTAATAAAAGCGGAAAAATCAATTGGCTCTTTCCATCGCCACTATGGCAACTTCGCCCACAAAGTCCGAGTATACACTTACATCAAAGCTTTAGGGGGCAAGGGCGTAAGAGAGATGTATGCCATTGCCGTTCTTTCGT
>CAZXHL010000153.1:0-5247 GCA_964640545.1 uncultured Bacteriovorax sp.
TTGCAGATGGGTCCTCTATCGGAGCCGCTTGGGGGTGACTAAAGTTAAGTTTTGAGTAATCAAGACGGAGATTGCGAGTGAATGAGAATGGTGCTAAGCTCTCGTCATGTCGAAGATTCTGGAAGTGAAGTCTTTAGAGAAAATTTACAAAGGCGGAGTGCATGCCGTGCGAGGTGTGGATTTTGAGGTTCCAGAGGGAATTTGTTTTGGTTTGCTGGGACCTAACGGAGCGGGCAAGTCGACAACGATTGAGATGATCGAGGGCATCATCGACGCGACAAAGGGGGAAATCCTCTACAAAGGGAAGCCGATTGGGAAGAGATTCCGGGAACAAGTCGGGATTCAGTTCCAATCAACAGCTCTACAGGACTTCATCAAGGTAGAAGAAACCATTGATTTGTTTTCTTCCTTCTATGAAAAGACTATGCCCAAAGAAGAAATCATAAAACTCTGTTCATTAGAAGATTTGAGAGATCGTGACACGAAGAAACTTTCCGGCGGGCAACGCCAACGGGTTTTATTAGCTTTAGCCCTTATTAATGATCCTCAGTTGATTTTCCTGGATGAGCCGACAACCGGATTGGATCCGGCGGCGAGAAGAAACTTCTGGTCCTTGGTAGAGTCGATCAAAGCAAAGGGCAAAACGATCATTCTCACGACTCACTATATGGATGAAGCTCACGCGCTTTGCGATGACATTGCCATCATGAATGAAGGCCGAATCATCGCACGAGGAACGCCAGAGGAACTCGTAAGGAGGCGATTTCCAGGAGTTTGGGTGGAGGTGAAGTTTGATCCTGCTGTAAGGCCTAAGTTCGACTGGAAATGGGAAACCCACATTGAGGGAGATACTCTTCGAGTTCTAACGGACGACACCCCTGGGACACTAGAGAAGCTCATCGAAGCGAATGTAAAATTGGATACCCTTAAAGTTAGCAATGCCACCTTGGAGGATCTCTTTATTGACTTAACAGGTGTGGAGCTCAGATCATGAAAAGAATTTGGGCTGTTTTTCAGGCGAGAAATCTAGAATTTGTTCGAGACCGTTCTTCATTGGGGTGGGCGTTTCTTTTTCCATTTCTAGTTGTGCTGGGGTTTGGTTATATGTTCAATTCTGGCGAAAAGCCGATGTATAAAGTTGCCGAAGTGGCCATGGAGCAGAGCCTCGATCAGGAGCTTTTCCACAAGCAACGATTCATTGAATTCATCGAATACCCGACAGTAGAAGAAGCTTTGAAGAAACTTTCTCTCCAAAAAGTTGACTTAGTTGTTAGCTATTCAGATCGTCCCAGTTATTGGGTTAGTGAGACATCGCCAAAGTCATACATTGTTGAACAGATGTTCTTGGCCTCTCAGAGAGAGCTTCGCCCCGACGACAGTATGGAGCTTTATCGCAACACAACCAAGGGGCAAGAGGTTCGCTATGTGGACTGGCTCATTGGTGGAATCTTGGGGATGAACATCATGTTCAGCGCATTATTCGGTGTGGGCTATGTCATCGTGAGGTACCGGAAAAATGGAGTGCTTAAAAGGCTAAAGGCAACTCCGCTCAGGCCATGGGAATTCCTCACGGCTCAGGTGATGTCTCGATTCATTCTAAATATTTTGGTGTCGGGTATCGTGCTTTTTGGTTGTAAATTTGCGGTGGGGTTTCTGATGTTAGGCTCCTATTTTGATTTATTTGTTGTAATGGGCGTTGGGACGATGAGTTTGATTTCTATGGGCTTGCTTGTCGCGGCGAGAATTCAGAGCGAAGAACTCGCGGGTGGACTTTTGAATATGCTCACTTGGCCCATGATGTTTCTCTCTGGTGTATGGTTCTCACTTGAGGGTGCAAATAAATACATCATTAAACTCGCAAACGTATTCCCTTTGACCCACATGATTGATGCTATGAGGCAGATTATGACGGAAGGGGCTGGGTTGTCGGAGCTCCTACCTCAACTCACATACATGCTAGCTGCAATGCTTGTCTGCCTCGTGGCGAGCTCCTTGATGTTTAAGTGGGAATAGACTTTGCTGCCTCCTGCGGGTTAAGTGTGAACGTTCTTATCCCACCAGCAAAGGCCGTGCTGAGTTTGTGTGGGTTTGAAACCACAAGATTCATAGATCTTTGCAGCATGATAGTCAGCGTCTGCGACCATGATCAATTGTTTGATGTCCGGATTCGCAAGAGTCGTGAGCGCCGTCGTGTAAACGAGGGAGCTACATATGCCTTGTCTGCGAAATTTCGGAGCTGTTGAAACTATTTGATAGCGGGCCACATCACCGTAAGCAAAAATTCCAAGGCTGCCAGTAAGTTCTCCGTTGATAAAAGCGCCTACCCAAATCCCAGCGTCGATCGCCATCAGCTTTTTATAAAGACCCATCTGCTTTCTATAGAAATCCTCCCAGGATTCTCTCGAAAGGTGCTCATCGCCTGAATCGATTTGAATCTGGATAGCGGCTTCGAGTTCGTGATCATCTAGAGGCCGAATCTCAATATCTGAATTGAACTTGGGCGGCAGTTCTACACTTTCGCAGGTGAGCACAACAGATTTTTCAAGTTTAAAGCCTGAGGCTTCAAAGCCTTCCGTTATTCCAACGGTGCCGTCGGGAGTGTCCCAGGCAAGGGTGCAATGATGTCTCTCTGGAGATCGAAATTCTTTCTTGAAAAGATCTTTCCAACTTGTTTCATCCCCAGCTTTCGGTGGAGCCTTGAACAACAATAAATTGCCCCAAAAGAAATCAGGATTGAAATAAGACTCCACTCTCCAGTATTCACCCTTGTCTTCGATTTTCCCGTCAAAGGCAGAGAAGAAGAAATCCGTACGGTAGCCGAGAGATTGAATGTTTTTCATAGAAAAGTATTACCGCTACCTGTGCGATGGGATCAGGATTTAAAGTCTTTCCCCATGACGGTTTTGCGCCCATCTTGTCTGGCTTCAACAATAGCTCTTTCGCAAAGAGCACGAACTTTGTTTGACAATACTTCTGCAACATCACCGCTCGTATTCATGTCTGATGACTGTTTGATGTAGTCCTTGAGTTTTGAAACGACGATAAGAGTATCTTTGGGAAGGTCTTTGCGTGGAACGGTAGTTTCTGGCTTGTGATTAGCATGGGGGGTAACAGCGGCTCCGGCCGAGTTCTTGGGATCCACTAATACGCGGCGCTTTTGTGAGCCATCTCCCGAGGCAGACGATGCTGCGACAGAGGGGGCAGTTTTTGCGTCTTCAATGGCTGCTTCTTCCCGAGTTGGAGATGTCTGCTCTAGTGCCCATGCGCTACGATGATTGTAGATAGGAACGTGTGAATCCCAGCATGAAACAGAACAGAATTTTAAAGTGTTCCGTTTGGTGTTGCAGGTAGAAACGCTACACGTCCAGTAAATGACTTTGAAGCCGATGCCTTTTTTGCAGGCGTTGCATTTTTTCCACACATTTCCTTGCTGCTCTATCATAGTAATTAAAGCTTAGGGGTATCGGGCGGACTTGGCAAAGAGCTGTCCTAAAAATTTTGCTTAGCTCTACGGCAGGCGCACGTAGGTTTTTAGGGCGTCGACTTGATAGATGCGTTTGGAGCGTGTGTCGTATGCGGATAGCTTCCCACCATAAACACATCCCGAATCAAGGCAGAGGACATTCTTTTTCTTATGAAGCCCCAACCTGGCCCAATGTCCAAAAACGACTTTTTTACGACCTCTGTAGAACTCAAACCAAGCAGGATTGTTCATGTCTGAGAGGTTGTTGCCGGCTCCGTCCCAGGTTCGAATGTTGCAAAGCCATTCGGCCGGGGTTCTCTTGTGAGAAAGCCTCGGCGCAAGTCCAGCATGTACGATGAGATGATCTTTTGTTGAATGTGTGAGCGGCCATGTTTGAATCCATCCGGCCCAAAAATCTAGCTCTTTGCTTAACTGTTTTTTAAGTTTTTGAGTTTCGTAGATTTCGTGACGATCCGACTTGAGGCTCTTAAGGAACTTCAACTCATGATTACCTTTAATGCAAATGGCTTGGGAGGCATGGGCAATTTCTAAAACTTCTTTGGACTTTGGACCTTTGTGTATGAGGTCTCCAACAAAAACTAACTGATCTGCTAAGGGGTCGAACTTTGTTTTGTCTAACAAAAGTTTCAGCTCGTCAGCACAACCGTGGACATCACCTATGATGAGGGTTCTACGCACGTTTAGTTTCCACGAAGTTTCGAATCGATATCATCGATTCTAGAAAATAGTTTTTTATAGAAGTCATACCTTCCGAAAATCGTCCTAAAGATTAGACGGTCCACGGCTTTAAGGAGCCTCATTCCGACTAGACAAAATATGACGACACCGCCGAGGAGGTAGATCACATTTTGTGTGCCATGAGGATTGCCGGCCATAGGGAGCCCATCGGTATTCATGCCAAAAAACCCAACGATTAAATTAAGGGGGAGGAAGACTCCGGAGATGATGGTTAGAAGAAGTAGAGTGTTGTTAAGTTTATCGGCCTTCACGGAGTCATGGTAGTTGTGCAAGCTGTCCAGGCGTCCTTTGAAGGTTTGAATGGATGAGTTTTGGAATTGGATCGTTTCTTCAATGTCTTTAAACTCGTCCTTGAACTTTGAAAGTCGATCGCCCATTCTTCCCAGAAACTCTTTGTAGACGATGGCATTTCTGAAATAGAAGTTCTCTACTTTTGCGAGGTCTTTTTTGACTGAGAACCATAGGTCCATGAAGTAGGGAGGCATTTCTCGGTTGAATAGCTTTGTTTCGAGAGATTCAATCTCTTCGAAGTATCCCGTAATGATCCGGCCATTCTTTTGATAGAGCGCAAACAGTCTCTCGTGGAGTTCTTCTGTACCTTTCTTCAAAAGCTCAAGGTGTTTGTGTTCCCGATTGTAGGAATAAACTGAATGATCTTTGAAGATATAAACTTCAGATTTGAACTTGAGTGAATTGCCATGAAGGGTCATTCGTCGAATGATGAGGAATTGAAAGCTCTCGTAGTCTTCGTAGGTTGATGCTTGGTCGTCAGAGTTGATGAGGTAGGAGACTTCGTCGAGGTGCTCAGTGATGACTTCTTCGAGTGGGACGGTTTTATTCGACACTAGTGGCCTCCTTGCTTGTTATAAGGTTGCCATAGAAGCGAGGCTTTGCCAATGCAGGGGGCCGTTCAGTTTAGGTTTCGAGCTTTCGCGCCATTCATTTGGGCTTTAGTCATTCAACTAAGCTTTAGCCATTCAACTAGGCTTTAGCCATTCAACTAGGCTTTAGCCATTCATAGAGAT
>CAZXHL010000154.1:0-5157 GCA_964640545.1 uncultured Bacteriovorax sp.
ACCCGAGTGGCGATGTTTTGCGCAAGCTGAGCTTCCCGATTCCTGTAAGCGAAGCTTGAAGTTCAAGCGACGTCAGAAGGCAGCCTGAAAACATAGACTCATGAAGGGGGACTAAACATGAATTCTTGGAAGATCCTTTTGCAACACTTTAGCGCGCACAGTTGATGTTTTGAATCTTGGCGCTTGCGTAGGCGAGAACAATCATCCCTAAGAAGACCCAGGGTAGGTAGCCCATGGCCTCCATGAATATGGTGTTCTCGCTGGCGCCTGGCATTTCTTGTTCAAGTGACTTTAATAGGCCAGCGAAAAAGATTCCCACGCCTCCATAAACGAGGTTTCCGGCGAGACCTTTGAAGCTGAGGATGGTGGCGCGTTTTTTGGGTTCGGCTGCTTCATTTAAATAGTGAGAAACCAGGAAACCTGTAATCCCCATACCGAGCCCAAGTCCAGCTGCAAAAATTAGCCCCCACAATTCAGTGGTTATAGGGAGTAGCGCTAAGAATAAAAGCGTGGACAAAGATAGTGCGGCAAATGACTTTTGCGCTGAGCCGAGTTTGATCAATCGTTTTGCAATCGTTGGAGAGATAAATCCTATCAATGCAAAGACAGAGCCGATGACTCCAAAGCTCGCTTCAGGGAGTTCAAGAACTCTGTAATATTGACTTGTCATGGTCATAAACATACGAATGACTGAATCATTGCAAACGTAAGCAAAAATCACAAAGAATGCGATAGGGGAAAATAGGATCCATTTTCCCGCGTCGATGATCTCTTTGGTCGCTTTACCGAATGAAACTTCGCTGTCAGATTCGGAGTGGTCGATCATATTGAACGAAGCAAAACAAGCTACAAGAGAGAGTAGAAACGTGAGATAGATCGGCATGCGCACGACATCTTGAGCTTGGACATTCCAATCGAGGCCAAGCCAGCCGCCAACAATGTTGAAAGTCGACGGATCGTAAACGGCAGCACCCACAATCATAGCGACGAAAAAGGCAATGGATTGAAGTCTTCCAAGTTTCTCAAGGACGTTGGGCCAAGTCTTCTCGAGTCCGGCTTTTTCGAGTGCATCATAGGTCAAGGCTTCGTCAGCGCCGCTAGCTGCGGCTTCTGCTGCGCCACTCAATATGCGATTGAAGAAAAATAAGTAGAAGAGTAGCTGGATGTTTTCTGTGGGGGCAAAGGCAAAGATTGCCATCTCCACGACCATCAAGACACTGGCTAGAACAACTAATTTCTTGCGTCCCCAAAGATCTGCTAGAACTCCAGAGGGAACTTCAAGTCCTACGATCGATGCGGCCCACGCGACATTTAACAAGGAATATTGCTCGAGGCTAAGTCCTAGATCCAAAAATAAAATAGCTAAGACGGGGTAATAGAATCTGGCATTGAAGACGACGCGGAAAAGCAAAAACAAATTGACGTTCTTGCGGGCGCATTCTTCAGAATTCATCAGCTTGTCGGAGGCTCAAAAATCTAGTTCTTTTTGAAGCGAGATTTCCACTTCGCCTGACGCTCAGCTTTTTTGGCTTTTGCGGCAGTGACAAAGTCGGAAAGACTTTCGATCCAAGTTTTCAAATCTTGAATGCGAGTTTCGTCCATGTAGAACACGACATATTCGCCGTCTTTGGGAAGGAAGCTTAGTTCAAGAACGGGTTTCTGTTCGAAAAGCAATTTAAGATCAGTGTTTTGGAGTGCGACTTGAAGTCCGGAAGCAGAATGACCTTCTGGAGCCGTGAAGACTAGGGGGTTGTCACCTTTTTTGGAGAAACCTGGAAGTTGGGTGGTTCCGTCTTCGTCTGTTTCGAGAAGCTCTTCGCCAAGCTCTTTTGCGAGAAGCTGAAAGTTGCTCATGACTTCAAGGTCACGAAGGCTTTGGACTTGCTCTCTGATGAAGGCAGCGCGATCAGCTGATACCTCAAAATCGAGGAACTCAGGAGTCTCTGCCGTCTCAGTAGTTTTGGTCTCAGTTTTGGTGTCGTGAGCTTTGGCCTCAGCCGTATTGGTTTCAGCGCCAGCAGCTGCTACATCGGCGGGAATTTCAGTTTTAGCTTCGAGGTTTTCGCTTGTCGTTGTGCTTTCAGACATATCTTGGCTGAAGCTAGTCGTGACGCGCACCTAAATCAACTTCGACCTGGCTTGTGGGAAGACTTTTTTGGTGTGGGGGCTTGTCCTAGCCGCCGAGCCGGATTAGGAATTTGGCACATGGCATCAGATCAAGTGACTCCCGAAGCTCCTTCTCAAAAGCAACTCGATGAACAATCCAAAGTTAGGCGTGAAAAGCTCGATGAACTGCGAGAGCTGAAGCTCGACTATCCCCACAATGTGACGGTCGAAAACACAGCAAAAGATTTGCTCACGCGTTTTGAAACCATCGAAGATTCAGACAAGCTTCGCGCAGAAGGCACCTTTAGTCTCGCGGGAAGAGTCGCTTTCATTCGTAAGTTTGGAAAGGCTGGATTCTTGAAGTTAAGAGATCGCACTTCAACCATTCAAGTCTATTGCGCTAGAGACATTTTACCTGAAGAAGAATTTGCACGGTGGAAGAGGCTTGATCTTGGTGATGTGGTTCGTGTTGAGGGGCAGCTTTTTAGAACGCAAACCGGAGAAATTACCTTAGAGGCGAAGTCTTTTGCGGTTATGGCGAAATGCTTGCACACGCCTCCTGAAAAATTCCATGGACTCACTGACATTGAAGAGAAGTATCGTCGTCGTTATGTGGATTTGATCTCCAATGATGAAACACGAGAAATGTTCAAAAAACGTTCGCTGATCGTCCAAAAAATCAGAGAATACTTCCTAGAAAAAGATTTCATGGAAGTGGAGACGCCAATGATGCACCCTCTTGTGAGTGGTGCGGCGGCACGTCCCTTCAAAACTCACCACAACACACTCGACATGGAACTTTTCCTTCGAATTGCGCCAGAGCTTTACTTAAAAAGGCTTGTTGTGGGTGGTTTTGATCGCGTCTTCGAAATCAATAGAAACTTCAGAAACGAAGGCATGAGCATCCGCCACAATCCCGAGTTTACCATGCTTGAATTCTATATGGCCTATGCCACCTATGAGACTTTGATGGATATGACCGAAGAAATGGTTCGTAATATCGCCAAGGATCTTTATGGAAATACGAAGATCGAATGGATGGGCAATCAGCTAGAGCTCGGTAGCCCTTGGTCCAGGATCTCTATGGAAAATGCTGTTTCGACAATGTCCGGCTATGAAGGCTCTTTGTCTGATGAAAAAGGCATGCGTGATTACCTCAAGAAACGCGGTGTGGAACTTTCTGGCCGCGAATCGAAGGGCCATCTCTTAACGATTATGTTTGAAGAAGATGTTGAATCTCAACTCATTCAACCCACATTTGTGACGGGATATCCCATTGAAGTTTCTCCTCTAGCTAGAAGAGCTCCGGCGCTTTCTCCTGAGGGCTTTGAAGTGACGGAACGATTCGAATTGTTTGTTTGCGGTCAAGAAATCGCTAACGGCTTCAACGAGCTCAATGATCCCGACGATCAAAAAGCTCGCTTCCTGGCTCAGCAAGAAGAAAAAGATGCTGGAAATCATGAAGCCAACGATTACGATGCGGATTACATCACGGCTCTTGAGTATGGCTTGCCTCCGACGGCAGGTGAGGGAATTGGTATCGATCGTCTTGTGATGATGCTCGCAAATGCGGCAAGCATTCGTGATGTGATCCTCTTCCCTCAAATGAAAAAAGAAGGTCACTAAATAAAAGTGAATAAATCAGGGTGGTCTTGGTGGAAACTCGGAGCTTTGTGGCTTCTGAATCTCAAAGGTCGCACTCCTGATTCTAAGCGGGCGCTTGTCGGGCACTCCGTTAAAATTGCTTGGATTGGTTTGGCTTTTGGTCTAGCTGCTCTATCTCTCACACTGGCTATTGTTTCTGGATTTGAACATCAACTCGCGAGAGTCGTGGCGGAAACAGGCGGCCATGTCCTCCATCAAAACACTTGGCTCAAGCTAGAGGATCTTCAGAGGCGAGCGGCGCTGGCGCCCGAAGGGCCGGTGCGTGAGCTTGAAATTTTTTGGAACACGAATGCGCTTGTTGTGGGCCCCAAAGGCGGCAAGGGTGTGAATCTTGAAGCCTTCAGGCGCTTTGATGATGCCGGGGATTTTGTCGCTCAAAAATACAATAAAGATGGACTTAGTGAGGACGACATCAAGATTTTTGATGAGTTTTCCAGCTCCAAAATTCCCGTCGAATTGGGTTCTGCTTTGTCTGACTATATCGGTGCTGAAGTCGGAACTTCCATTCGAGTTTTGATTCCCGGGGTGACAAGATCTTCCCTGGATCTTGAGGTCATAGGAATCCGCAAGTTGGGAATGTATGAGCTTGATTCGAGGTGGATGCGTGCTCCAGAACAGGCTCTGAGAATGGCGCTCCTTGCGAAGGATCGTGCAGAATTTGAGGCCCGTGCTGGAGATGCCCACGGTATTCGTTACTTTTTTAAAGATGAATGGTCCGGGCCAGAGCGCAAGACCGAGTTGGCTCTTTGGTCCAATCGTTATGCTGCTCAATTAAACTCTTCCGAAATTGAAGAAATGCACAATCCTTTTTTGAGAACTTGGTTTGAGCAGAAGCAAAACTTATTCGGTTCGATTGGCATGGACAAACAAGTGCTCAGCCTGGTTCTTGCTTTGCTTTGTTTGGTTTCCGCTCTGAACGTGGCAGCGGCCTTAGTCATTTTATTTTTGGAGCGGGACAAAGAAGTGGCTTTGCTTCGAGCTATAGGCATGACTCGCCGTCGTCTTTTGCTCTGGATCGTGTCACAAGGATTTTTGCTTGGTGTGGGGTCTGTCATTGCTGCGGCTATACTGAGTCGGGTCTTGGCATGGGGGTTGTTGAAATTGCCCATCGCTCAGATCCCCCAAGAAATTTATAATTTATCAGAGCTCCCCGTTGAGTTTGTGATGTCGGAACAATTGTGGGTGGCGCTGTTTGGAATCATGGCATCGTGTATGCTTTCGTTTGTGGTGGGGCTTGGTCTTGTGACGAGTCCGTTTTTGGAAACATTGAGCCACAGGGATTAATTTAGGGGAATGAGGTTGGCTGAAATGGGAAAAGTGTTGCTAAGAGCAGAAGGTTTGACGAAGTCTTATTCGCAAGGCGGAGAAACTTTGGAGATTTTGAAG
>CAZXHL010000155.1:0-5095 GCA_964640545.1 uncultured Bacteriovorax sp.
CAAGCAAAAGTTCGTGGACCTCAAAATCAAGACTCTGGTGCGAACATGCAACGCGAGCAGTATCTTCGTGAGCAAATGCGCGCGATCAAGAGTGAGCTAGGGGAAAATGATCCTAAGGCTGACGAAATGAATGAAATCCGCGAAAAAATCGAAAACGCGGACATGACGGAAGAAGTTCGAATTGAAGCCAATAAGCAGCTCGCTCGTTTGGAGCGCATGCACCCAGACGCTTCTGAAGCTTCAATCATTCGCACATATATAGAGTGGCTTGCTGATCTTCCTTGGACTAGATCAAGTGACGACAAGCTTGACCTAGCTGAAGCTAAGAAAATTCTAGACCACGATCACTACGATCTTGAGAAAGTTAAGGATCGTATCCTTGAATTCCTAGCAGTAAGAAAACTCAAAAACTCAAACAAAGGACCCATCCTTTGTCTTCAGGGACCTCCAGGTGTTGGTAAAACTTCTCTTGGTAAGTCTGTGGCTCGCTCCATGGGCAGAGAGTTCGTGAGAATTTCTCTCGGTGGTGTGCATGACGAAGCCGAGATTCGTGGTCACCGTAGAACTTATGTTGGCGCGATGCCAGGCAGAATTGTTCAAGCTCTGAAACAAGCGAAAACAAACAACCCTGTAATCCTTCTCGATGAGATCGACAAACTCGGTCAGGATTACAAAGGCGATCCTTCAAGTGCACTACTTGAGGTCTTGGACCCAGAACAAAACTGGAGTTTCCGTGACCATTACTTGAACCTTGCTTTCGATCTTTCGAAAGTCATGTTCATCGCAACGTCCAACGTGCTTCAAAATGTTCCTGGTCCGCTACGTGACCGTATGGAAGTTTTGGAACTCTCTGGATACAGCGAAGAAGACAAACTCAAGATTGCTCAGCAATACGTGATTGCAGAGCAGATCGATGAGAACGGAATCACGGCTGAACAAATCTCTTTCACTGAAGACGGACTTCGTAAGGTGATCAAAGGTTACACTCGTGAAGCTGGTCTTCGAAATATGAAGCGACTTGTGGGCACATGCTGCCGAAAAGTAGCCAAAGACGTCGCGTCTTGGGATGGAACCAATCCTTTCCCTCCAGTGGTAGTTGACGCTGATAAAGTAGAAGAGTTCTTGGGACCAGAAAAGTTCCAGGCGGATGACATTCGTGAAGAAGACGAAGTGGGATGTGTGACAGGTCTTGCTTGGACACAATTCGGCGGCGAAGTCCTCGAAGTTGAAGTCTCAGCCATGCCGGGTAAAGGTGGAATCATTCTCACGGGGTCTCTCGGAGACGTGATGAAAGAATCTTGCCACGCTTCCATGAGCTGGATTCGCTCCAATGCAAAAGACATCGGAGTTCCTGATGACTACTTCACCAAAAATGAAGTTCACGTCCACTTTCCATCTGGTGCGGTTCCCAAAGATGGTCCAAGCGCTGGTGTGACGATCACAACGGCTATCGTTAGCTTGATTCGCGGAATCCCTGTGAAGAAGTCTGTCGCGATGACTGGTGAAATCAGTCTTCTTGGGAAAGTGCTTCCTATCGGCGGAGTTAAAGAGAAAGTCTTGGCTGCGATGAGAAACAACTGCGATACAGTGATCCTTCCTTGGAAGAACAAGAAAGATCTCGTGGATGTTCCTCAGGAATTCCAGGACAAGATCAACTTTGTCTTCGCGAAACGCGTCGATACAGTTCTTGAAACAGCTCTTGTGAAGAGTGCGTTTAAGAAGCGTTCTACTCCAAGCAGCAGCGGTGGAGCTAAAGGTGGAGCAGGAAAAGAACCTGTTGCAGCTCGCTCTAAGCGCGGTGAAGAAGTCGATAAAGCAGCTTAAGCTGACTCTATCTCTTGCCGTCAGCTCCTGGTTATATTGAGTATCAAAGGCTCTTCCCACACAGGGGAAGGGCCTTTTTCTTTTGAGTTTGCTAGCGAAGCGGTGAGCTTAACTTAGCTAAAGTTTAACCAAACATGCCAGCAACGGCCGGTGCTTTTGGCAAACCTGTTATTTGGCGCGCTCTAAGAAAGTGAAGAGATTCTTTCTTGCCATCTTCACCATCTTTAACGTTTTTCTCGAGAGCGGCTTCTACGAATAGCCTCGCGCCTTTGCCCATTTTTTCGCAGAGCCATTCTGCTTGACGGCCAAAGACATGGATCGAGTGCCAGATCGTTTTCTCTTCCTGTTCACCATCAGCTGTGCGCTGCCTGTCGTGAGTGGCTAGGCTGATTCGGCAAAACGACTTCCCGTTCTTCGTAGTTTTGAGTTCGGGATCATTTCCCAAAAACCCCATTAATAATACTTTGTTAAATGTAGACATAAATACTTGTGACTCCTTTTCAATTTCTGAAACGTTTCACAAGGACCATCGCAAGAATGGGGCCAAGAGTTTTGGCGAGTAACTATGACTGACGTTACGCTATTCGTTTAGGTCTAAGCGTAATCGGGATCGGGCCCAATGATTTTGAAATCAACGTATTCGCAAAAAGCATGAAGGATCCATTCGTGCGTTTCTTGAATTCTGGATGTCATCTGGCTTTCTGAAACATTAAGAGCGTGATCGACGCATTCGTGATTGAGCATCTTTCCGCCATCGCGGCCAAGCAATGCAATCGTGGTCATGCCTTTCGATTTTGCGCTGACCAAGGCCCTAAGAACGTTTTCAGAATTTCCAGAAGTCGAAATGCCAATCGCGACATCACCCGCTTGTCCTAAGCCTTCAACCTGACGACTAAACACTTCATCAAAACTAGAATCGTTGCCAATGCACGTGAGGAGGGCGGCATCCGCAGTTAGAGCTATGGCTGCTAGAGCTTTACGGTCTCTTTTGTAGCGATTCACCCATTCTCCCGCGAAATGAAGAGCGTCACAGGCACTTCCGCCATTGCCGAAAATTAAAATTTTCTTATCTTTTTGCGAGCATTGGTAGATGATTTCCGCGATTTCAAAAAATTTTGCCTGGTTATTGGCCCAAAATTGCTTTTTTGTCTGCAAGCTTTGCTCAAGAGAGGATGAAATCTGATTTTGAATGCTCATTGGGTTGTAGGCTAGTCAATTTTCTTTTAGATTTAAAGGGGATGCGCATACTTGTCACAGGTGGGGCCGGATTTATAGGGAGCCACCTGGTCGATGCTCTCGTTAAAGAGGGGCACGACCTTGTAGTTGTGGATGATTTTAGTAACGGCAAGGAAGACAACCTTGCTGAAGCCAAGTCTTTGGCCGCCCAAAATGGCACTCAATTCAAGATTTTGCGTGCTTCTCTCGCCGATCCTAACGTTTGGACGTCGATGGAGGAGTGTCAGGCCGTTTTTCACACAGCCTCTCATACATCCGTCGTTCAGTCGGTTTACAATCCGGGCCAGGATTTCCAAGCCAATATCGATCCGATTCCTAACCTTTTGAAATACATCCGCAGCAAAAAGGTGAAGTATTTCCTCATGGCCAGCTCAGGTGGCACCGTTTATGGAGATGCTCCGTATTTTCCAACTGACGAACGTGCGCTTGTGAGTCCGCTGTCACCACATGGAGTGACAAAGGCTTTTTTGGAAATCTATCTTCAGGCGTGGACCTCGGCATTGAAGAGCAGCGGCGAAATTGGCGATGACATCTCATCAGACAAATACTTTTCATGGGCCTCACTCCGGCTAGGAAACGTCTATGGCCCGAGACAGGTCAAAAATAATGACGGCGGTGTCGTGCCACTCTTCATTGATGACTTGATGACAGGACGGCAGCCAGTGATTTACGGCGATGGTTCCAAGACTCGTGACTACGTTTATGTCGGAGATGTTGTGTCAGCGTTTATGGCGAGCTTTACAGAATTGCAGCGTATGAAGCTCGACGGCATCTATAATGTGGCAACGGGCAAAGAAACCAAAGACCTGGAAGTTCTGGACCAAATTGTGGCTGAAATGCAGTCCCAGTTTCCCAAGCTCAAGAAGCTCAATTCCAAACCGAAAATGGAGAAGAGACGGCCTGGTGAGGTCGAGCGTTCCTTGCTCGATGTGAACAAGATCGCGACTTTCCTTGGCTGGACCGCTCAAGTGGATTTTGCTCAGGGTATTAAGCTCACAGTCGAGGCCTACAACAAGGCCAACGCAAGAAAAACCTGAATCTTAACTGTGCGCGGTAAAAAGTTGAAACTCCAAAAAGCCACGTTATAACACCTCAATGATTCTAAATATTTGATTTGCGCTCAAGACTATCGGGGTGAATTGCAAGTGCCAACTTGCAAGAGGGGGGCGGAGCGCCCCCTGTCTTGAGAAGTAAATCAAATATTTAGAATCATTGAGGTGTGGTGACTAGGTGGCTTTTCAACTTTTTACCGCGCACAGTTAAATCTTCATTTGCTTGAGCCAGTCGGCCATTTTTCCAAGCCCTTCCACCAACTCGATCTTTGGCTGCCATCCTAGTTTTGTTTTGGCCAGTGTGATGTCAGGGCATCGTTGCTTGGGGTCGTCTTGTGGGAAATCATGGTAGCTCATCCCGAGTTTTTTCTCAGGGAATAGACCGCGCACTTTTTCAGCAAGCTCAAGAATAGTGAACTCATTGGGGTTGCCAGTATTAATGGGGGTTGTCAGATCAGATTCAGCGTATTTGCGAATGGCTGCTATAAGGTCGGTCACATAGCAAAAGCTTCGAGTCTGAGAGCCGTCGCCAAAAATACTCAGGTCCTCTCCCTTGAGTGCTTGAACTAAGAAATTGATCACGACTCGTCCATCCTGAGGATTCATTCTCGGGCCATAGGTGTTGAAGATTCTCACGAGTCCATGCTTGGTCTCTTTCTTCCAGTTATGGGTATAGAGCAGTGATTCTCCAAAACGTTTGGCTTCGTCATAGCAAGAGCGTGGCCCTAGGGTGTTGACGTTGCCCCAATAACTCTCGGGCTGAGGGTGCACATTGGGATCTCCATAAATTTCACTTGTGGAAGCGAAAATACAACGAGCCCCGTGCTTGTCGGCCCAATTCATGGCATTGCTCAGGCCAATGGTGTTGACCCACATGGTTTCAAAGGCCAATTCTTGATAGAGCGGCGGCGATGCGGGAGAGGCGAAATGATAGACGTATTTGAGGGATTCAAGCCAGTCTTCTGGGAGGGGCTCGGTCCAAC
>CAZXHL010000156.1:0-2123 GCA_964640545.1 uncultured Bacteriovorax sp.
ATCACTCGACTCGTTTTCTCACTCGTGGGTGGCCCCATCATCGACAAACATGGCGCACAGAAGGTCTATCCATTCTTCTTGATGCCATTTATGGCAGGAGTCTTAGTCCTTGCTTTGGTATCACAAGCCTGGGCCGCATGGGCCTTTATGATTTTGGTTGGAATCAGCGTGGGATCTTCGGCTTCTTTAAAATCTGCTTTGTGGTCAGAACTCTATGGCGCCGAACTACACGGACGCTACCGAAGTATCAGTACTTCGTTCATGGTGTTTAGCACCTCAATCAGCCCCTTATTGTTTGGATACCTTTTTGAAAACAACGTGAGCCTAAAAGCGATACTGTTAACTTGTGCCGCGACAGTTGCTGTTTCAGCGTGGATAGCAAGACCAAAGTTGAAGGCCTAAAGATGATCCGATGTCCGCTTTGCACCGATGATACAGGCAAAGTCTTCGCCGATAACTATTACCGATGTGAAGTTTGTAGATATGTTTTTTTAGATCGAGATTTTCTTCCCTCTAAAGAAGAAGAAAGAAGGATCTACGACTACCACCAAAATGATCCCTCTGATTTGGCTTACATCAATTTCCTATCGCAGATCACAGGGCCTCTTCAAACTGAACTAGCTTTGAGCTTTCCAAATGGAAGTTCCCCCCTTGAAGGGCTTGATTTTGGTTGTGGCCCCGGACCGGCTATCTGTGAAATGCTTGCATCTAATCAATTTTTAGTCTCGAACTTCGACCCGACATATGCCAATGACAGCAGTTTGCTGGAGCGAAATTGGGACTTTATAGTTTCAACAGAGGTCTTTGAACACCTCCACACGCCTAGCGAGAACATTAAAATGCTGATCGAAGTTCTCAATCCAGGTGGTGTTTTAGCTATCATGACTCTCATGATCACCGACAAGCTTATCCAGGCCCCAGACCAGTTCCTAAAGTGGTTCTATCGGAATGATCCTACTCATGTGGGATTTTTCCACAAAGACAGCTTTGAATACTTAGCGAAAACCTATAATCTTGAACTTCGTATATGGAACGATCGCTGTGTCACTTTGCGGAAGAAACTGGAAGAAGTATGAGTCAAATTGAAGCAAAAAATTATTCAGTGACGGTATCCAGAGGACAACTCGAAGGTTTAATTTGGTCACCCCGATCGAAGACGAATGCTTGTAAAACGATATTGGCTATTCATGGGTGGCTCGATAACAGTCAAAGCTTCTTTAGACTCGCTCCACTTCTCGCAGCCGAAGGGCACGAAGTTATAGCAATTGATCTATGGGGACATGGCCTGTCACCGCACAAATCAGAACATGAGTCCTATCATTACCTAGAGTGGATCTCTGACCTAAACGAAATTGTCGACTCCATGCTTGGAGAAGAAAAAATTACTTTAATGGGACATTCACTCGGAGGTTCCATCTGCCTTAATATCGCCGTGCTATTTCCTGAAAAAATTGAGAAGCTGATCCTTTTGGACGCGATCGGCCCACTTATTGATCAAGGGCCAAATGACTTTACAGAAAGGCTTCGTACTTTTGTGCTTCAGAAACCTAAACTAACATTTCTTCAGAAGAGTTTTTCCAACTTAGATGAACTAGTTCAGCGAAGAGTTCAAGCCTCGCCTATGCCCGAAGAAGGAGCCAAAGCTATCATGCTAAGAAATTCTTCAGATAAAAATGGGCTACGAATTTTGAATACCGACCAAAAGCTAAGAAGTATTTCTCCCCTGAGACTCCCCAAAGAACACGCCAATGAATTATTGAGTCATTTGAAAATTCCTAGTTGCATCCTTCTCCAAAAGGGCATGCCTCAATCTGAGTATTACAAAATCTATGCACAGCAACTCAAGAAACTTTCGAACATCGAAGAGCACTTCATCGAAGGTGGTCATTTCATCCATATGGAAAAAGAAAAGGAATGTGCTGATATCATCAACACATTCCTTAAGTGAATTTTTAAAATTTTACTTCATTTTACTCTGAAAGACGGATTCTCTCGTCAGCACCAAACTCATGCTTAACCATTAATCCGTATTGACCAGGCTTGATGTCTGGGAGAATCATCCAATCTGGCCTGGCCTCAGCATTGCGATATATAAGTAGTCCAACGGCCACACCAATCGCAGA
>CAZXHL010000156.1:2223-5002 GCA_964640545.1 uncultured Bacteriovorax sp.
GAAGTTCTTCGAAGTCTTGTGTTTCCAGTTTGGCGTGCATAAAGATAACTGGCGAGCAGCGCAGGAGCATAGAGATAAGGGTTAAATGCGGTATCAACGGTATCGAAAATTTGTTGAGTGGTGTCGTTTCTGTTGTCGCGCACCCAATCTTGAATGTCGTCATCAATGGCGACAAGTCCCACACCACCAGCAACCACGGCAGCGGCAATCGCCCAATCTTTCTTATCCATTCTGGAGGGAGAGGTTGCTAGTGATTTGGCATCTTCCCAAAAGGTGGCCCAATACTTCTTATTTGTGATGAAGTAGCGATCCGACTCCTTAGCGTTGTCTGCGATCTCTTTACTATTTTTGAAATACTCATCGTATTTTTGAACAGGGGCCCACTGAGCAATCTCTTGCTCCACATCGATCAGCATTTCCTCCTCTGACGAATAGATATCGACAGCTGAAGATGGCTTGGATGCAAACAAAGCCAATAAAAACAAACCCTTAGACAGCAACGTGCGGCTAGACAATTTCAACATGGGCGTAAGGTAACGTATTTGACGCATAGCGTCAATAAGAAACTTTCAGCGAGCTAAGGCTTAAAGGAAATAGAAGAGCATATTGGCGAGCGCCAATGCCAATATCGGCCAGATCGTCAGGTGCATTCCAAGCTTCCTAGGTCCGAAATTCTTAGACTTTTCAGACTTGGATAAGCCCCTCGCGTGAAAAAGACGACCCAGCACAAATGAAGTGGCAACGACATGCAAGTAGAGATGTGGGATATCGGGCTGCCCTAGCTCTATTGAAAACAGCAAGATTAGAAACAGGGGCACATAGGCCACAAAATTTGAGTGGGCGCTGACAATTCCAGCAATCTCATGATTTTCACCGTAACCATAGGCGATCTGATGCTCCCTTCGTCCTTTGATGACCTGAAGTGTGAGATTGAGAAAGATGATCACCAAACACCCTGCATAAAAACCTGTAAGCATGCTTTGATCCTAGATCAATTGCCCTATGGAGGAAAGCCGCGTTGACATGAATTTGACCCCCTCCCTGATAAAGATCAAAAGCTCGTGTAAAATCATAAATAGCTTATGTCGTATGATTTTGAGATTGCTATCATTGGTTCTGGTCCTGGGGGACAGCGTGCCGCTGTCCAAGCCGCAAAGCTCGGGAAAAAAGTTCTACTCATTGAAGCTGATGAGATCGGTGGAAATTGCCTCCACCTAGGAACCGTTCCCAGCAAAACTCTGCGTGAAGCGGTTTTGGACAAATCCTCGAGGAACAATCTTGCAAGCGTCATGAAGCGAAAGTCAGATGTGATTAGCGCTGAAGCCATGGTTGTCACCGAACAGATTCGAAGAAATAACATTAGAGTTGTATACGGCAGAGCTAGTTTTGTTGATACTCATTCTATTAACGTCAAACTCAAGGACGATTCTGAAGCTATTTTCAGCGCTGGAAAATTTGTGATCGCCACTGGAACGCGTCCCAGAAGGCCTAGTGAAATTGATTTCAATCACCCCCATGTCTTCGACAGTGATTCTATTTTAGAGATTTCAGAGATTCCAAAAACCATGTGCATCATGGGCGCTGGAGTTGTGGGATGTGAATACGTGAGCATCTTCGCCGAGATGGGTTGCCAAGTGACTTTGGTCGATAAGCGGAACCAACTCCTCCAAGGTGTGGATCGTGAAGTCGTCGATAGGCTCACAGCCTATATGAAAGACAAAGGCGTGAAGTTCATCCTCGGTCCTGATGCCATCGACCCCGCCACTTTGCAGTTCGTCTGCAAAGAAGAAGGTAAAGTCTGCCTTAGATTCCAAGAAAAGGATTATGAGTTTGATGCCCTACTCTACTGCATGGGACGAACGGGAAATGTGGAATCACTCAATCTTTCATCCATCGGCATTCAGCCAACGAGCCGTGGACTCATTGAGGTCAACGAGCATTTTCAGACCAAACAAGAACATATCTATGCCGTTGGAGACATCATTGGCCACCCTGCCCTCGCTGCCTCAGCTTTTGCACAAGGTCGTATCGCCGCAGCCCACGCCTTTGGACTCACCGACCAAAAGTTTCCAAAGATTTTCCCGTATGGGATTTACACCATTCCGGAGATTTCCTCGGTAGGCGCAGAAGAAGCCGAATTGATTCAGGCCAAGGTTCCCTTCATCACAGGATACGCGAGATATTCAGAACTCGCTCGAGGAAAAATCGTTGGTGATGAGTATGGGCTGTTAAAGCTGATATTTCACGAAGAGACAAAAAAGCTCCTCGGCGCCCATGTCATCGGCACAAGCGCTTCGGAGCTGATCCACATCGCTCAAGTAGCCATGTGGTTCGAAGCCGACGTCCAGCACCTGCTGGACTTTATCTTCAATTATCCCACACTGGCCGAGGCCTACAAGGTGGCCTCGCTCAATGCTTACAACAAGTTCCCTAGCTGATTAAAAAACTAACAGGATTGATCGGCGGCTAGACTCTCACGCCTATAGGCCTCAAGCATAATTTTCGCGCAGGCTCTCGCGTCGGAGAGAGCTTCGTGATGATTGAGCTCGATGCCGAGGACTTCGCAGACATTGGAAAGTTTTGCGGGATGGATTTCGAGTTGCTTACGAGCTACTTGAACGGTGCATTTGAATTCTGGAATGGTGTCGGTGATGCCTGCGACACCGACGACGACAACGACGGCACACCAGACCTTACCGACAACTGTCCGCGCACGGCCAACGCCGCGCAGCTCGACGCGGACAACGACGGTGTCGGCGACTCCTGCGACAACTGCACC
>CAZXHL010000157.1:0-4867 GCA_964640545.1 uncultured Bacteriovorax sp.
CTTCAACTTTTTCAACATCAACACTAGATGCAAAACCTAACTATCTACTTTATTCAAACCAAAACCTGGCAAAGATCTATCGGCTTTTAATATTCCAGCAAACCCAAATCGAACTTCAGGAGTTGCCATGTCTTGCTCAAGAAGAATACTTCCAAAAGCACCCTCTTGAGCGGTCAAATTGGCTCCCGCGGCCTGAGCCACAACTAAAGCCGCTCTAGAAAGAACGGAAGTTTCGCCAACTTGCGCGCCAACAATAATCTCCCAGCCTTTTTTCTTGAGAAAACTTACCACCTCCAAAGAACGCATCAACCCACCGAGCTTTGAAACTCTTAAGTTGGCAACCCATTTGCCAGGTAACGCTGAAGCTTCTCTGACATCTTCAATCGTGCATAGAGATTCATCAAGAATGATGCTCACGTCTTTCTCGATGCTCAACTTACTTAGGTTCTCATAGTCGCGAGGAGCAAAAGGCTCTTCAATAGCCCAGATTTTAATGGGACTCTTTTCAAGTAAAGGCCGAATGTCAGCCTCTCGTCCTGCCCAAGCATTGTTCCCATCAATTCTAAGTCTAAAATCAAAAGGAGACCTGGAAGCATACATCGACGCAACGACTCTCATCGGAGGCCAGAGCATTTTTACCCTAGGAGACATGTGATTTTGAATACGAGAAATTCTTTGAATATCCTCATCCAAATTCGCAACAGCCTTCAACTTAAAGTCGTTGAAACCATATTTTAAATACTTGGTAATGGTCGACTCAAACTTTGCTGGATCGTCCGCGCTGAGCACAGCCGTATACTGAAAAGAAGACTTTGTCCCAGCAACTCCAAGCAGTTGTTCCACGCTCACACCCGCCTCTTTTGCAAGCAAGTCCAAAATGGCTAGTTCCATCGCACACCAAGCCGAGAGATTTTTATCAATGCTCTCAGAGTTATTGCGCATGAAGCTTTCGAGATCTTCAAGATCGCCAACTTGCGCAAGCTCGGCCTCAGCCGCTTTTGCCCAAGTTAATGTAGAGTCAAGAGTTTCACCCGTGACGTAGGAGCGCGGGCAGCCCTCACCAAGACCAGTAAAAGCGCCACGAGTCGCTTCAACCCAGATACTTTCAGATACTTTTCTTTCAGCTGATGCATGTTTAAAGCCTACACGCATTGGAATTTGTAAGGCACGGATCTCAAAAGATATTAAATTAGCCATTCGAAACCTCAGAGGTCGTAAGACTTAACTTAGAAGCATGCCTAGAGGCCGCAACTAGATCAAGATTAGCCGCTTCTGTTAAAGCGCTATCCCAGCGGATGCTTGGCGCGAAATCAAACTTGATGTCTTTTTTGTACTGAAGCGCCACAATCTTGAATTGTCCTTCCCGTTGCCCAGCAGCCAAGTAAAATCTTTTGAAGTCCTCGTAGCTTCCGCGCTTAAGTAGAGCCAGGCGAATAGGTTTGACTCTATCGCTACTTCTTTTTGCGTCGTACTCCATATTGATCTCACGAAGGACCTCATCCAGCCTTTTTTCAAACGCGGACAGATCCTTCAATGCAGCGAGACCCTTATCATCAAGGCGTTCCTCTTTTACTCTTGGAGACAATTCATAATATAAAGAATATCGAGCGGTCTCTGGGTCACATTCAACAACAAAAAATTGATTGTCGACACCGAACTCTCGTTCGACCTTATGAACGGTGGCGATCACCTGGTTCTCATATAGCTTTTCGCCCGTGATACTTGTTACGCCTTTACCTTTTTGAACGAAGCGAAGCTGAGGCACTTTGCCTTCAAAGCTTCCTTCAACTTGAACAATGTCATTCATGTTATATCTGTATAAACCGTACGAGGTCGTCACAAAGACGTAGTATTTCTCCTGATCTTCAAGCTCGTGAAGCATTAGAAATTCTTTCTCTCCGCTGTCCCACTTGTCAGCTTGAACAAATTCATAGAATGTCGCCAAAATCGTCGGAACACCGGCGTTGGTATCACTATTCAAAGGAAGACTTCCGCGAAATTCCGATGACAAATAACCTGGATCACGAAGTAGTGTTTGCTCCGAGAACTGTCCCTTCAATTGGTCCAAGAAAATCGAACAACTTCCACCAGTCCATGTCGCCACGGCTTGTAGGTTCGGCCATAGATCTTGAATACGGAGCTCGGAACGAGTTTCCTTTAGAACACGAAGTTCACTAGCTCGTTTTTTATCTACGAAAATTCGCTTGGACATTTCAACCTGCACATCTAAAGGAAGCTTCGATAGATTGGGATATTTTCCAGTTTCGAGAGTTTCTATGGCTATATCAATCAAAGATGGTATCATCTTCACTAGTTTGCTAATCGTGCTTGGATTTGCTGTCGTGAAGTAAGTCACGTTTTTCTCCATCATAGCTAGTAGCATGATGAGCTCGTACTTCAGATCGTAATCAGAAACAGAAAATACGGGTGCTGGGACCACGTATTTGTTTTTTACAAAGCTAGAAAGACTCTCATACATGTGACCAGAAGTGGAACCAAAAGGCTTTCCAGAGTCTTCCATATGTCCCTCAACCGCAGGGCTCACAATCGCAAGGATCTTTCCGCTCAAGAGTTTTGGTCTCGCTTTTAGAATGCTGTAGATAAATAGGTTCGTAGAAGATTTGTGATCAACTAGAGCTCTATCATGAACGGGAATAAATTTTGGTTTACCTGTGGTTCCGCTAGTTACTGCAAAAAATTCTGGCTCACGGGCAAGTAGCACAGGCTTGCCTGTTCTATCTTGTTCTTCAATATAAGGACGAATCGCCTCATATTCAAGAACAGGTAACTTTGCTCTATAGTCAGAAACGGTATTGATGTCGGAAAATCCATACTTTTTACCAAAGTCTGTATCTTGGTTCTCTCTGATAATATCTAGTAAGAGTTCTGTTTGACTCTTTTCAATATTCTCTAGTTTTGAGTAAAATTCTTTCTCCGTTTTCTCGCCCTTTCTACGAACGACGATCGGACTTAGAACTCCACTAAGAATACTGTTAAACTGTCTGCGCAACATCGACATATACAACTCCTATACAAATTCGGACTTAGCCAATGTAGCACTCATGACGCGATGCGTCAATAACCTCGTGACAACTTTGTCTATTTTTGTAACAGCTTTCTACATAAATGCATGATTTTACTTATTTTATCCCATATGAACTATTTTTAGACAGTGACGTATGGCCACAAAAGCCTATAATCCATCCCCAATGAACCCGATAAGCCACCTCGTTATGCTCACAGGCCTCGCAGGCCTTATCTCGTCCACCACCTCTCAACAACTTCTAAGCGTTGAGGAACTCCACAGTAATGGAAAGATAAACGCCACTATGAGCACTCAACCCTGGAATGATTTCGACCAACTTTTAATGGCCGTAGAGAAAAACGACTCCAACGCCAAATGGTATGATCTGAAAGATCAAGGACTCCCACTCGAAGGCAAAGATGTACAGAATCTTGGGATAGGCCTCTCATACGCAGATCACGCGAAAGAAGTAAGAACTGATGATACGGTATTTTTCGAAAAGAAAGCTAAAGCGAGTCGACTACAAGACCCGATTCCGTATCGTCCATACCTAGATTACGAATTAGAAATAGCGCTTCTGCTCAATAGACACGACAGTAGAACTTTCGGATACATGCTTCACAACGACCTCACGGATCGCAAGATTCAATCTTTGAACTACGACAAATCTGATCCTGGCCCGGGGTTCTCAAAGTCGAAGAGTTTCAAAGGTGCCAACCCCGTAAGTACCGTCATTGCCATAGGTGATTCCAGACTTTGGAATGAAATTGAAATCGAGCTCTATAGAAACGGCAAGAAGGTTCAGGATCTTGCGACTCGCAACAATGTTTTAACGCCTGAAGAGATACACGCGAAAGTTTTCTCCGATCCGGACCTTCACAAAGGAAGAGACTGGGTAGTCATTGGTACGGGCACCACTGCCGGCACCATCTTCAGAGCTCCAAGCACTTGGCAGAAGATCAAGCTCTATATAGCCGCAGGTTTCAGCAAGGAAAAAGCCACAATGCTTTGGCTTAAGCGTTTTGATTTCTTAAACAAGGGCGATACTCTTGAGATACGATCGTCTCTATTCGGCAATGTGAAAACTCAGGTCTCGAAGGAGTAAGACCTATTCTACGACTTCTACTGTGATCTTCTCACTCAAAACTGGCGGCTCGTGCGGAATGTGTGAGTGATCACCAAGCAAAATCTGCAAAGTGTATTGACCCGGTTTCAATTCTTTGGTCACCTGCGTTTGTCCACCACCGAAGTGCACGATCTTATCAGTGGCTGGTAACGGCAAATTCATTCGAGGCATCTTATCAACGTTGATAAGCAGGTGATGGTGCCCCGTTTTATCCATTTTCATTCCCGCAGGCGCAACACCCATGCCCTCTAAACCGAATTGAATCGTCACCGGAGATTTCACCTTGTCTCCGTCTTTCGGAGAAATGATAAAAGCCTTAGCGTCTTTAGGGGCCGGCGAACGAGCAGCCACCACCGACAAAGAAGCCAAACAGAAAACGAGGGTTATAGACTTTAAAATGTAGCTCATGCCCAAATCCTAGGAGATCTACACTATTTTGCAAGACACGTTTAGACACTCACCAAATGGACGACTTTAGCCCCCGATATTGCCCCTCATAATTGACAAATTTATGGCCTGGCCCTAAAACCAACTTTCTCGCAAAAAAGCGGGCCTGTAGCTCAGTTGGGAGAGCGCTTCAATGGCATTGAAGAGGTCATCGGTTCGATCCCGTTCAGGTCCACCAAATCTTATGCTGGACGAACCATCGTCCATTAAAAAGCGGTTCTACCCGATTCATGGTGGGTTATTCTCAAAACAATTTTAAGAACAAGCAT
>CAZXHL010000158.1:0-4860 GCA_964640545.1 uncultured Bacteriovorax sp.
ATGAGCACGCTAGTGAACATTTTGAGAAACATGGCTTCAATCGAGGGGATAGCAATCTACGGGATTGTTGTCGCTTTATCTGCAGTAATTGCTTACGGCATTCGGGCAAAACTGAATAGAAAAAAGACGAAGAAAATTCCGTCTGATATTCAGGCTAAAATGCAGAAACAAGAGCAAGTACGTAAATCGGATAAAGCTCTATGGTCGTCGGTCCGCAAGCTTTTGCTTTCCAAAAATAGAGGAAAGCCTGTGACCCCGCGCTCAGGAATGCTCCTAAAAATTTTGGAGACTCCACCAGAATATATCAACGACAATTCTTCTTCGATTAAGCAAACATCTTCAGTTTCTACTTCTGTTGCTAGTTCTCCCAAGAGGCCAAACCTTCCGCCTCTGCCTATTGGAAATAAAGCGATTGGAGATAAGAAAGTTGGAGCCGGCGCCATGGAGATTTCTGAGATAGCGACGACGACTTCACCCATTCAAACCACAAAACGCAATCCTTCGACTCTTGAGCGCATTGTTGTTCAGATGTTTGAAGAATACTTGGGCGGCATCTCCACTTTTCAGCATGAGGTTTCTCAAGCTACGACTGAATCAGAAATCATTCACAAGGCCTGTCGAGCTTTCTCAAAACTAACTCATCAGGGTCGTGTGGTTTATCTCGACTATCAAAACGCGCAAAGAGCTGTGATGGTGATTGCACGTTCTGACGGCAAAGTGTTTGCGGGCACTCAGCCTAGAATGTTCCTTCCTCTTCGTGCTGATTTGGCGACGAGCCGAGCGCGTATTGAAGATCTTAGAGATTGCTTCAAAGGGTTGCCTCAGGACCGTGAACTTCAAAGATTGCTGCAGGACGCTTGTTTGCTAGAGTCTCCTGCAAGTGGGGAAGTAGACCAGGAATTGCTTTGGTCTTCAAGGGCTCCTTGGCTGATCTTCCCAATGATTCTCAGGGGCGTTCCTCAAGGGTTTTTTGCCGTGCAAAAGCATGCCGTTTGTGACCGTAAAGAGTTTCAAGATGTTATGAAAATCTATCTTACGACCGTTGGAACTACGATTGAAAATCTTCGACTACATTCCCGAATGGGGGAAATCAATAGCCAAGACAACGTGACGGGCCTTTTAACTCGTAAGATTTTTCAAGAGCGCTTGCAGGAGAACTTCCTCATCGCCAGAAGATTGAAGCATCCGATAACTCTGCTTCGCCTCGATGTACAGCATATGGATGCCTACACGAAGAGGCATGGCAGTCACATTCGTGATGCGATCTTGAGACACGTCTCTCGTTATATGAAGCGTTTTTTCAGACAGTCCGATGTTTTGGCTCGCTTTAGTAATGATGGCTTTGCCATTATCATGCCTCACACGGCTTTGATTGATGCTATGAAAAAGTCAGAAGAGCTGATCACGGCTTTGGCAGAATCCAGGCTTAAAATTGGTTCTGGTGAGGCTGAGTTTGAAATACGAGTTGATGCTTGTGCTGGTCTCGCTGAGTTCCCAAGCCATGCTGATGGACCTTCTGATTTGATGCGATTTGCGACGGAAGCGGTCTACCGGGGGATGAACAAAGACAAGGCTGCAGTGACGATGGCGAAAGTTCCCATGGGATATGTGCCCCCGTTCAACAGTCGCTTCATCCGAAGTGCTCCGAAGAATCTTCAAGAACGCGGCGTCGGCCCTGTTCTGGACTCCTGATAGGATTGGTTTAAGATAGGAAGCACTTATGCTTCCTTATCCAAATATTTCACCAGAGATTATTACGATCGGTCCCTTTGCCCTGCGTTGGTATGGGCTGATGTATGTCTTGGGCTTTGTCTTCGGGTTTCACATTCTCAAGGCCAGAATTCGTAAGGGATTCTTTAAATTGCCTTTTGAACACGCTGATAGCTACATCACCTATCTCGTTGTGGGGATGTTGTTGGGGGCGCGGCTTGTGTATGTCTTTGTTTATAACTGGCCTTACTATTCCATGCATCCGGGGGAAATCATGGCTCTTTGGTCTGGGGGGCTGTCCTTTCATGGGGCGATGATTGGGATGATTCTGTCTTCTTGGCTCTTTGGCAAAAAGCACAACATCCCTCTGCATTGTATTCTTGATACGATGGCGATAGGCGCAGCGCCGGCCCTTTTTGTCGGACGCATGGGAAATTTTATCAATGGTGAGCTTTACGGGCGCGTGACGGATTCTCCGATTGCTATGATTTTTCCAACGGATCCCGAGCAACTGCCGAGGTATCCTTCACAGCTTTTCCAAGGTCTTACAGAAGGGATATTGTTGTTTCTTCTCTTGAGTTATGTACACAAGATTCTTCTCGCAAAAGGAAAGCTTAAGCACGGCATGTTGGGCGCGGCTTTTGTTGCGGGCTATGGTTTCTTTAGGTTCTTCGTGGAGTTCACTCGTCAGCCAGATCCGCAACTCGGATTGTATCTGGATATGTTTTCCATGGGACAGATCCTCTGCGGGATGATGATCGTAGCGTCGATCATTCAATGGATCTATGTTTCCAAGACTCAGCAGACCTATGATCCAGTTCCCGTGAAAACGAAGGATGCGCCCAAAGAGAACTGGTTAGAGAAATTATTTTCGAAGTTCGTGACCTAGGTTTATCTTCTTTATCTTAGAGAAGAATTTTTGGACGGTCTGATTCTTGGCGCTTGATCAATTGATTTTATTCCGGAATTTTAAGATCCTAATCAAATGAAAATCAAGACATTTAGTCTCATCCTAACTTCATTGCTATTTGCAACCGCTTGTGCCCACAAGAGTTGCCATCACAAAGACCACGCTGGGTGTGAATGTGCTCAAAAAGAGGCTTGTACTTCATGTGGGCACGGTCACAAGGCACATAAAGGCGAAGAGTCCAAGGGAGACCACGATTGCAAAGTCTGCAAAGAGTCTGAAAAAAAATCAGCTAAGAAGTAAAATAAAAGGTGTCTAATATGAGCGCCGTCATATTGGATCTGGGTCATTAGTCTATTCTGCAGGTATCTCAGAAGGAGACCTAAGATGACACACAAAAAACAAATTCCTGAAATTTCTCGATATATGACTACAACTCCACATTCAATTGGTGGGGATCAAACCCTTGCCAAGGCGGTAGAATTGATGAGTGAATACAAAATTCGTCATTTACCGGTTCTAACCGGGGGGCGTCTTGAGGGCATCCTGTCTGATCGCGACGTTAAATTTGCGATGAGCTTTAAGGACGTTGACCCGAAAACAACGTTAGTTAGTGACATTTCCTGTGAAGAGGTTTATTCGGCTTACCCCAACACCCCACTTGATGAAGTCTTGAGCAATATGTCTAAGTCTCGATTGGGTAGTGCGGTTGTGACAGACAACGGAAAACTTGTTGGAATTTTCACGGCTGTGGATGCGATTCGGACTTTTAATGAAATGCTGGAAACGAAACTGGCTCGCTAGTGAGTTCTCGGGGCGGAACAAAGTTATGAGCTGACTCTAAAAGACTGGTTTAGATCGAGCTAGTCATCTTCTTCTAGCTGAGGGGCAGGGGCTAATTCTTCGGTATAATTTAGTTTAAGTTCCGAGGGTGCACTGTTGAAGGAATCTAATTGAAGCATCGATGGCCAAATATTACCAGCTTGAACTGGCGCCGCCACCGCCGGAGCTTCCTCCGCCAGAGCTAGAAGAAAAACTAGATCTACTACTCCCGGAACTCCCACCGCCAGATCTGTAGCCTGTGCTGTAGTCCGAATAGTATTTGTTTGTTTTGGTGAAGATGCCTGGGGAGCTTTCCTTATAGTAGCCCTTATTGATCTGCTTTCTTATTTTTCTTGATTCCTCTCTTCTATACTCTTCAAGAGCCTCTATTGATCTGAAGGGTTTTGTTTGTTTGAGGTAGTAGCGTAAGAAAATCAAAAGGCCCGCCACAACTATAAGGCCTGCAGCCCATCCGCCAACAACGGCGCCGACTATACCTACGATGATGTAAACGAAGGCACCTGGGTTTATGGTGAAGAAAGTTCTCAAGAAGACAAAGCCAAGTAGTTCGAAGAACTTTCGAAAATAAATAAGGACAACGTTTTCTTCGGTTTCAGAAGTTGGGCTTGCAGAAGACGTGTAGTTCATTTGGGTAAGAGGATTTTTGGCAAGAGCTCGACTTAACTGTCTCTTCCTTAAGTTCACAAGGGGAATTCCACCCCACAAGAGTGCGACGTAGATCAACCAAGCCCAAAAACCATAATATAGGTTGTTAAGTTCTAGTTCGTCAGAGGAGAGACTTTCTAAAGAGCCTGAAAGGCCTTCTTCAAAATAAGGATCCTTTGTTCTGGCTAGCGCCATGGCTTTGAAGGAATTGATGATGGCTAATTTGTAGTCTCCATTGCGCATCTTCGGAGCTAGTTCTTGGTCTAGAACTCTTTTTGCGTAGATGTCGGGGAGGGGTCCTTCGAGGCCATAACCCACTTCGAAGCGAGAGCGACGGTCTTTGATGGCGAGCACAAGTAGCAGGCCATTGTCTTTCTTTTTGTCGCCCAATTCCCACTGGTTAAACGCTTTTTCAGCGAGGTTTTCTATGGAGTCACCTTCAAGGCTTGAAACTACAAACACAGCCCCAAAAATATCAGCCTTTTCGCGGATGGATTCTAGAGCTGAATTGATCTCGTTCACTTCCGAAGGGGCTAGGTAGTTTGATGGATCTACAACGTTTGGTGTGAAGGTTGGAATTCTTGATTCTGCAAAAGCAAGGTCAAAGTTCAAAAGGGCGATAAGCGCAAATAGCCATTTTCTCGCCGATATCCTGAGGGAAATCTTGTTGGATCGGAACATCTTTATTGATCGGCAGAAAGTTATAGAAACTTTTAATATTTGAGGAAAAAGAGAAGAGGAGCCGGAGGCTAGGT
>CAZXHL010000159.1:0-4823 GCA_964640545.1 uncultured Bacteriovorax sp.
CTCATTGCTTAAGCTAACGCCAGTGTCTTTTTTTGCACTTTCATTTAGGAAGAAGAGGCCAACGAGGTTTTTCGATTCAGGGGTAGCCCAAAGATCTGCAAAGGCAGCTGCTTCTAAATCAAGGGCTTCATCACGTTTCTTACCCCAGGCTTTCTCTACAACTTCTAAGATTCTAAAAGGCGCTGGGTAGTTGCCGCGGGTTTGCTTCACCACGGTGGCTTTTGCTTGTTGGAAGACAACGCGCCTTCCGGCCCAGTAGTTTTGTAAAATATGACTTGGGTCTGTTGAAAGACTTTTCACAATTGATGGTTTTTGATGGGCTTTAAATGGTACTTTGCCCGATGCGAGTTGATGGCCAAGCTTTCGGCATTCGTCATCAAAAATAGCCTCTGGAATTACAAGCGACACGAGGCCAATTTTTGGGGCTTTTGCAGGACGAATATTTTTTCCTGTAAGCATCATATCGAGTGAAGCTCCGAGGCCCACAATTTTTGGTAGTCTATAAGTTCCGCCCCAACCTGGAAGAAATCCAAGCTTCACTTCAGGAACGGCGATCATTGTTTTGGAGGAGTCGGAACAAACTCGGTAGGTGCAAGCGGCAGATAATTCTGTGCCTCCCCCCATACAAGCCCCGTGAATAGCGGAGATCACAGGAATCCCAAGATCTTCAATCAGGTTGAATGCTTTTTGACCGCCGCGAGAAGCGTCTTCTGCTTCTGAACGATCTGACATGGAGCGAACAAGATTAAGATCGGCTCCAACAATAAAAGAGTCTTTCTTCGCGGAGCGGATGATCAAAGCTTTTATCTGGGCATACTTCTTAGAAAAGTCATTGAGTATTTCTTCAAGCTCCCCGATGGATTTGTGTGAGAGCGTATTGACCCTCTCACCTTCCATGTCAAAATTTAGGATTCCTAAATCACCGTCTTGTTCCAATAAAAAGCATTTACCTTTAAATAATTCAGTCATGATGTCCTCTTCTTCCTCGAGTTTTAAAACTTAAAGGGCTTCCAATATAACGGCGCCGCCTTGGCCTCCACCTATACAGAGTGTGGCTAAAGCGTACTTCTCTCCGCGTCTGACCATTTCTTTTGCAGCTGTAATGACTAGTCTCGTGCCAGTCGCGCCAACGGGGTGGCCGATTGCAATAGCGCCTCCATTTGGATTGAGCTTCGAAATGTCGACTTCGCCTATTTTTTGAGAGCGTCCTAGGTGTTCTCTGCAGAATTTTTCACTGTCCATGGCCATCATGCAAGCCATCACTTGGGCCGCGAAAGCTTCATTGATTTCGATCACTCCCATGTCGGAAAGTTGGAGACCTGTTTCTTCTAGAACTTTGTGAGTGGCATAGACTGGCCCGAGTCCCATTCGCTTAGGATCGAGTCCTGCGAAGGCATAGGCTTTGATTTTTGCAATAGGCTTCGGGTTGCCAAGTTTGGCGAGGCCTTCATCATTGGCAATCAATGTCATGGCCGCACCGTCAGTTAAAGGACACGCATTGCCAGGAGTTACAGAGCCGAATTTGCGATCAAAATAAGGTTTGAGTTTTGCGAGAGCTTCTAGGCTTTGTTGCGCTCTTGGCCCCGAATCTGATTCCAAAATTGTTTTGTAGTCAGGCGGAAGCGGGAATGTCGCCACTTCATCATTGAAGATGCCTTTGGAATTGGCTTCTACCGCACGTTGATGACTGCGTAGGGCAAATTCATCCTGTGCTTCTCGTGAAATTTTAAATTCTTTTGCGAGCACTTCTGCTGTTTGTCCCATGTTGAGACCACAAGTTGGATCAGTGAGACCTTCCATGATTGAAATTCTTGGAGCCAAGAATTCTTTGATGGGAAGTTTTGCGAGCATTTTTACTTTGTCCCCAACACTTCTCGCACGAGAGAGTTGTGCAAAAAACTCAGTGGCTTTTTCGTTGTAGATCAAAGGAGCTTGAGACATGGATTCCGTTCCGCCAGCAAGAATCACGTCAGACTGGGCTGCTGAAACTTTTAGAGCTGCTTGTGCAATCGATTCCATTCCAGAAGCACAATTTCTATGAACGGTATATGCGGAAGTTTTTTCTGGTAGTCCTGCATTCAGGGCGATGACTCGTGAGATGTTGGCTGAGTCTGCTGGAGTGCCCGCATTTCCGATGATGACTTCCCCTATTACGTTGCCAATTGTTTCGAGGGATAAACCCGTTCGGCCAATGAGCTCGGCTGCAGAAAAGCGACCTAATTCAGCGGCATGAACCTTTTTGAGTTCAGTGCCAGCCTTGGCAAATGGAGTGCGGATACCGTCGACAAGATATGTGTTTTTCATGGGCCTAAAAATAGCATGATTTCTAGGATTTTGAGGGATTTGCGAAGATTAATTGCTAAAAATTTTTAAGAATATATATAGAGGTTTATTGCTATATTTTATAGGGAATGGCTTTCTTCTCTGGCGAGTTTGGCAACTTGCTCTGCTGTTTCAAAAGCAGCCTTTTCGGGGCTGATTTCTGATGATTTTATGAGAGGTTCGATGGCAGCTTCTTTGCCTGATAGACGTTGAATCTCAGCTCGAATTTGATCTTGTGCATCTTGGGAAAATTTCTGCATTCGGATCTCGACTTGCTTTCTCGCAGCCTTCCAATCCCGGCGATAGAGCATCGGGTCAAAGTGGCAAGTTCGGCACCTGAGCGCATCTCGGACCCTGAGCCATTGAATCCATTCCGCTCCCATATAGATGGGAAGATAGATAAGGCTAGACTTGATTCCCGCCCACGGGCCCAATAAAAGGGCAATAATCCCTGTAAAAACAAGGGTTATCAGAAAAAGTTGAATGTGAGTTCGGCCAGAAAGACTTCGAGATGGGATGTTCGGAAGCTTAGATCTACAAACCGCACAAAGATATTTTTTGTTAGCCATCCTAAGATTCAATCTTAATAGCTTTTGTGGTCGACCGTGAGTCAAAATTTCGTATTTACTGGTATTTGAGGACTTGACACTCTCGATCAAAACCCCTAAAAATCCGTGGGTTCGCAATAGAACATAGAGGTTTATATATAGTTATGGCTGCAAAAGAAATTACAAAAAAAGTGACAACTAAAGCGCAAAAGCGTGCCGATAAGTCATCTAAAACACAGAAGAAATCCGCTGCTAAGACGCAGGTTCGTGAAAGCCGCAAGGTTGACCGAGCTGTGAAAGCAAGCGCCAAAAGAAATGAAGGCAAAGGAACTGCTGAGTCTCGCTGGAAAGTTAAGGTTCCAGGAGCTGCTCCTCAGTCTGCTAGAATCACACCTCCAAAGGGAAAAATTCAGCCTGTGGCTTCAAAAACTTCTTTTGCGCCGAAGGCGACTCGTAAGCAAGATGAGAGACAGTGGTTGATCGTAGACGCGAACAATCAAACTGTAGGTCGTTTGGCTAGCCAAGTAGCAAGTTTACTTCGTGGTAAGCACAAAACAGCTTTCACTCCAAACAACGATGTGGGTGATTTTGTTGTAGTAATCAACGCTGAAAAAGCACGATTCACGGCTAACAAAGAAACTCAGAAGAAATATTACAACTATTCAGGTTACATTGGTGGCTTGAAAGAGCGCACAGCCCAACAAGTTCGTGAGACTTATCCTGAGCGTATTCTTGAGCATGCAATCAAAGGCATGATTTCAAGAAATTCATTGGGCAGAGCTCAAATGAAGAAATTGAAAATTTATGGTGGCGAAAAGCACCCTCACACGGCTCAAAACCCTGTGGCGTGGAACCTTCGTTATAACAGCATTCGTTTAGAGAATGAGAATCGCTAGTAGCGTTAGGAATAGGATAAGGAAAAAATATGGCTCAACAGTTTGTAAATGCTACAGGTCGACGTAAGAAATCAGTTGCTCGAGTTCGTCTTCGTCCTGGTAAAGGTGAAATCTTTGTTAACGGAAAAAAATACGAAGACTATTTCGTCCGTCCTGTTCTTCGTTTGGTGATCAACCAACCTCTAGAGGCTTTGGGCCTTGAAGGTAAATTCGACGTATACGCGAATTGCGATGGTGGTGGCCAATCCGGTCAGGCTGGCGCTCTTCGTCACGGGATTTCTCGTGCTTTGATTGAGTTTGATGCTGAACTTCGTGGCAACCTTAAAAAGGGTGGCTTCTTGACTCGTGATGCTCGCGCTAAAGAGCGTAAGAAATACGGTCAACACGGAGCTCGTCGCGGAACTCAGTTCAGCAAACGATAAATCGTTTGCTCCTATAGCCTTCTCCCGTTGGTCGAAAACTTGGCCTTCGGCCGGAGGTAATGGCTTTCGAGCCTTTAGGGTCGAAACAATAAAGAATATAAAAAGCCTGGGAATAGATTCCTGGGCTTTTTTTTTATACACTTTCTAGTTCGTGAAGCTGTTTCTCAAAATATTTAGATGGGTCGTTCTTGTTGGAATTGGTTTCTTGCTTGGGACTGCGATCGTACTTTTGCTGAGATGAAGCGCTAAGATTTCATATTAGGGTCTGGAAAAGGCCTGTATGGCCCACTTCTTACAGTCGCCTACTGAGATACTTTCTTTAACAGCATTGCGAATGTCTTTGATCCATTCTGGATAATCATCGGGCCTATCCCACTTAAACTTCTTTAACTCCCCATCAATTCTGCTTAAGGCACCTAGGTTGCCACCGACCGCTGAAGAAATCCCCGTATCAATGAGTATGACTGATTCTCCAAACTTTTTGTGTTCGAGTATGACTTTATTGTTGGGTGTAGGGTTATGTCCCACAATGATGTGCTCCGCATTGAGCTTCTTGAGATAAGCGTCTACTTTCCCGGGTGTTAAAACTTCATCATCAACAAGGGCACGCTTCTTTTTGCCGGGTGCCATGGCAT
>CAZXHL010000160.1:0-4820 GCA_964640545.1 uncultured Bacteriovorax sp.
AGACAAACTTTTGAACCTTTCCGAAAAACTAAAGCTCAATTTTGAAGTTGAAGTGTCGTAGTTGCTCACAAACAGGCTGATACCTTCAGAAGTCATGAACATTCAAATGGCAGGGTATTGTATTGAATCCCTCAAACCAATCTTTTAGTTCGGGTTTGGTGTTGGCTCCCGCGATCAAATACCCCCGAGTTGTGTGAGGTGGGCAAACGGTATGGTTCTCAAAGGGTTGCCCACCGCCTCCGATAAAATTAGTACATTTTGCGCCACCCCAGGAATGAAGGAGGTGACAAGGGTAGCCAGCCCCTTTGTTGGACTGACACCTATAAGAGCATCCAGAAACAATAGCCCCTGCCGATCGCGCTTTCAGAGTATCGAAGCGTTCTTTAAGAGCGTTGAACTCAGCTCGAAGAGCGTCGAATTCACCTCGAAGAGAGGTGTTAGCTGTATTTAAGCCCGACACCTGAGAATTAATCGTTGTTAGGGAGCCTGAAAAGTTATTAATGGGTTCACATATTTTTGAGTTATTAGAGTCAATGCCTACTACGATTGAACCAGGGGAGCATTTTCCGGGATCCGCTACGATGGGCCGACATATGGGCGTACGATCGGGATTGATTCCTTCCATGCGCTCGGTATCCAAACAGCTTCCCACGAGATCGGACCATTTGCCTCCAACACCAACCTCAAAAACCAAGGGTTTAAAGGGAGTTCCAGTCACCTTGCCCGCCTGTTCGACGGCGATGATGAATCCCACGTTTTGTGGAACCGTTGGTCCTACGCCCCCATTAAAAACGAGATAAGATCGAGAGCTGAAGTCCTGGCATGAGGTACCGCTGATGCATCGAGCACCTGTCTGATCATAAAAAATAGGCGTGTTGTCGCCTGCTATCGCCTGCCCCGACGAATCCAGTAGGGGGAAGGCGCGGAGAGCGCGACCAGCTGCCATGTTGACCACTGATGCAGGTGCTGATGAAGCATCCTGTCCTATCGTTCCGCACATATAGGTAAATGTTGCAGTAGGATTTGAGGGAAGACACGACGAAAGAGAGGGATGTGCTGCGCGCATGCGCCCCAGCCAAGCAGGAAGATCCTTTTCTATAAGTGTCTTGTGCCCTTGCATCGTTGCCAGAAAAGCAGAGCTTCTACCTCTCATGGAACCCTCGGACATTCGTTGCAAGAGTTCTCCGACCAAAAGTCCCAGTCCACCCAAAAGAGTGGCCGCGATCATCACCTGGACAAGTCCAAAACCTTTATTCTTCATGTCTAACCACTAGTATAAAGACTTTACTCGGAATCGCCACACTACAAGTTCGTTGTTTCCGAGAAGTTTTACGCTCATCAGTATTAAAGTCATCTAACGGCTGGCTCGTGTCATGGTTTGCTTCGCAATGCCCGAGGGTGACGAGGTGAGCGATGATCTGAAAATGGGGTGTTTTGATTCTATTCGATCTTGCCAAAAATTTCGTCGAGAGCTTCTATCTCGGGATGGTTGTTGGGGACTAGGGCGAAGGCCTCAATGGTTACGGCCGTCATGAGCTCGTTTTCGGGGCGGGTCTTTTCTTCAAAAGCTGCCATTCGTTGGAAGTCACTAAAGTGTTTCTCGCGTTCTGTCACCCAATTGGTGTAGGTCTCGCGTGACACCTTAATGCCTTGAAGGACGAAGCCTCCTTTGGGGCGATCTTTTTCAGTGGTGCTTAGTGATTCGTCGATGTGAGCTTTGAAGAAGTCTGCGCCTGATTGGATGAAGCTTCGATGGTATTTCTGGGCCAGTTCGCCCCTGCCTAGAGTAGGCATAGCTTTATGGGTAGGCTTTACCTTCTGTGCTCCGGTAACTCGAATCAACTCATGCTTCTCGAGCCCAATAAGATACTTGTCCGTCGATCGAGCACTGAGCCCATACTTTTTTGCTATCTGGTTTGGGTTTTGTCCCGCATAGAGCTTCATTAGGTAGGCAAAGTGAGACGGGTTTTGGGCTAGATACTTAGATTGCTTGGGGGTGTAGGAGGGGGTTGGTGCCGCTTGATCTTTGGACATCAACTCGAGTTCACCTAGGCTAACGTTGAGAATCTCCAGAATTTCTAAAAGGCGAGTGAGTGTTATTTCCTCATTACCAAGAATTCTTTTGACCGTAGGAATGGAGCACTCAAGTTTGGTCGCTAAGTCTTCGTGCCGAATCTTTCGCTGCTTGAGAAGATCTTTAAGTGCGAATTTCAGTTTCTGCGCTGCAAATGTGTTCATGGCTAAAAGCTCCCGTAAAACGTACGTGCTGCCATGACTCTGTCTTGCATTTCTCTTGTGAAGTCTCGGTTGAAGTCGCTTCTTAGTAGCGTTCTTAATTTTCTCTTTAGGTAATTCATTGTTTGGCTCCTTGTCTGAAGCTGTATTTGCCGCCTTTTTATGGCGAGCACAAGGGTGCACTTTAGGGTATCATAATTTGATCCTAAATTGATATATGTGGCTCAAAATTTGGCAATTGGACCATAATATGATCCTAGGTTGCGTTGGCGAATTTCTTCGGCTTGGCTTATATCTGCAGTAAGCCGTCCTCTCTGTATCGCTTGAGAAGGTTTGTGTATTTGATTTTGAGCGCCTCTCTGTGCTGGAGCTTTTGTTTTCCGCCGCCCAGTCCGTGGCGCTTGCGATGTTTTGAACTGAACAAAGATTCAAGGTCGAAGCCAAAACCAAAATCAAGTGCTTTCCCGACTGACGATTCCGCAAGTGAAATTTCACCGAAACCTAAGTCCAATTTTTTCTTGCTAAAAAAATTCCTTGTAACTTCGAATTGTTCTTTCATGACGCGTGGTCTTGGCTGGCTTTGAAACCTTTCGTGCGAACCCGAATCATAAATGACTTTGAGTTGGATAGAGCGGTCAGAGTCGTCATTGAGAAGGTCTCTAAATTTGGATTCGTGATCTTTTGAAATTTCGATAAGTTCCCTAATGAGGTGAACGCCAAGGAAGGGCTCTCTGGTTTTAAATCTAAGTTTTCTGCTGTCAAAACCATCTATTTTGTTGAAGGTCATGCTTCCTGTGACCATCCCCTGTTGATGAAGTTGAAAAAGATCTCTTGGATAGCTCAAGTTGGAATGAAGAAAGGTCGCAAGCAAATCAAGAAGAGGTCTGTCTTCCGGATCTCCTTGAAGCTCGTACCAGACAGACCCGTGACCTATTCCGCTCATACCATCGTTGTCCGTGCTTCCAGTTCGTGAATTTTGAGCAACTCCATTCTCATAGCGAATCGTTTTTCCGGGAATGGCACTTGGGCTTACCGTGGGCGAGCTCGTTAGTTTGAAGAGCTTTTCAATGGATGCCTCTTGCGCGGCGGTGCCATCCGTTTCTGGGGGTAGGCTCAATTTTTTAAGTTCTTTGTTTTCACCAGCGCCTTCACCAGATTGAGACATTCCTTTTAGAAAAACTTTGGTGATGATTGGTTTCTCAGGGGTTTTGGGAGATGGCTTTGGTCTTTGTAGCAAGCCTATTGCTGCTATATGAAGACTAAGGGAGGCGGCAAAGGCCCATTTCATAGAAATTTTCACCTCCCCATTCTATAGGAGAGAATTCCTATTTAGACAAATTTAGCTCCATAGGAAAACAGCTCACCGGGTAGCCACCTATGTCTACTTTTAGCATCGAGCCTACGTCTTTGAATCCAAAGCGTTTGTAGAAATCATGACCTGTGATGGATGATTCTAGGGTTACGATTTCTGCTTTGAAATCTTTGGCTGCGTTTAGCATGAGTTCCATCATTTGTGTAGCGATGCCTTGTCCTGCGGCTTCTGGGGTTAGGTAGAGGCCATGTAGATGGGATCGCTTGGTGGAGCTTTCTTGGATCATGCGAATGTAAGCAAATCCATACATCGTACTTTCTGATTCAACGACCCATACGAAATCTTCTTTGATCGGGCGAATCCATCGATTGCCAAGTTCTCTATAGCCCCATCCTTTGATTTCTTCCTCTCCATGGTCTTTCACACATATCTCTCGAATGGATCTCATGTGCGCTTCGTGACTGGAGGCTTCGTCGCCTGGGATGGCTTTGCGGATGGTGAGTTGTTTAGGCATACGGATCAAAGTCATCCTCAAACTGATTCGTGTAGTGTTCTGGCTTGCAATAGCCGGGAGCAAAGACGACTTCGATTTTTATGCGGTCGGGGTCTTCGAAGAAGATGGCGTAGTAGTCGTCTTCGCCGGTGGGTTTTTGCTCGTAGAGGCAGGGGATGTTTTGGGGGAGTAGGACGTTTTTGTAGAGGTGGTCTACTTCTTCTTTGGAGCTGGCGTAGAAGGCGAGGTGATTGAGCCCAACTCGTTTGCGGTGGTAGCCGTCGCCTTTAAACTTGTCGTCCACAGGACATATGACGATTTTGCTCTCGCCATCACAAAAAGTGGTGTGGTCTGTTCTGCACACAAGTCGTTTCCAGCCTACGGCACCTAGGACCTTATCGTAGAAGCGAACGCTCTTGGCGTAGTCGGAAACATATAGTTCAACGTGCGAAATCTTGGACATGTTAGGAACTTAGTTGAGTATAGAGTGCAGTCAATCGCCTTGATTCTTGCGATCATCATCTCTCTCAGGTTTAAACCTCGGAGGGCGGCGCCTCAAAGACGTCAGCTTTTTCCAATGGCAAAAACTTCAACACAATCATTCCAGGAATGCTCAATACGATCGTTGCTACGAAGAAGCTTGGATAGCCAAGAGCCATTTGGATGTGTCCGCTCACAGCACCTGCTGTAAGCGCGCCAAGGGCCATCAGTCCGGTCGAAATTGCAAAGTGCGCTGTTCGCATCGTCGAGCCCTGACTGATATACATCAGATACACCATA
>CAZXHL010000161.1:0-4791 GCA_964640545.1 uncultured Bacteriovorax sp.
CGACTGAATCTAAAGATTTAAAATGACTTAGAAAGGCCTTTAAGCTGGGCTCGCCCTTGCAACACTTAAGCGCGCACAGTTTAATATTTAAATCAGTTTAATCGACAGGTGGCTGTGCATGCGCCGTGAGTCACGTTTGCCTTCTCAAAATATTCAAGTTGACCAAGTCTTAGGTCGATTGACTATTCATGAGATTAAAAAACAGCCTATTCACCTTCGTTCTTTTGATGTCTCCTGCTCTTATGGCTTTTGGAGGTCGGGCCCCTAAAGAAGACTCCCCAGACCGCTCCCCGGGCTCAGTGAAAGAAGTTCGCTGGGAAGATGAACATAGCCAGGGAGCTCGCTGGACTGCTTTCGTTCACGATGAAATGGAGTCGCTTGGTAAAAATCTTCTCGCGACGACACCTGCGGATATTGGTGAGTTTTGCCCGAACTACTCAAAACTAAGTCGAGGCAACAAAAAGAATTTTTGGACTTATCTGCTGTCGGCAATGACGGAGTTTGAGAGCAATTTCAATCCGAGTCTTCAGTATCGAGAAAACTTTAAAGATAGCAAAGGCAACTACATCATCAGTCGTGGTTTGCTTCAGCTTTCTCAGGAAAGCGCGAATGGTTACTCTTGCAACATTCGTGACGCCCAAGACCTGCATAACCCCTTTACCAACTTAAGTTGTGCGATTCGAATCATCGATCGTTGGGTGGGGCGCGATAAAAGAATCGCGGGCCAAGTTTCTGGTGGTTGGCGCGGTGGAGCTCGCTATTGGTCGGTGCTCAGAACTTCAGGGCACAATAGGGTCACGACGATTAAGAGATGGACTTCTAGTTTTTGTTCCGAGCTTTAAAACGATCTTTTCCCGCCGCTGGTTTTGGCGGACCGTAAGGCCCGCCTCTATATATATGTGTCTGCTGACGCGTACGGTCTTGTAAATGCCTTATTCTGGCTCCAATTTAAAGAGACATAGGGAATCATCATGGGAAAAAAATTAGTCATCGTAGAGTCTCCAACCAAGGGCAAAACAATCAAAAAGTTTCTTTCTTCCGACTACATCGTTGAAGCAAGCTTTGGACACGTCAGGGACCTGCCGACATCTGCGACTGAGATTCCCCCGAAACTGAAGTCGGAAGAGTGGACAAAGCTCGGCGTCAACGTTGAAAAAGACTTTGAACCTCTTTATGTGATTCCTAAAACCAAGAGAAAACGAATCAAAGAATTAAAAGACCTTCTCAAGAACAAGGACATCGATGAAATCTTTCTGGCAACGGACGAGGACCGCGAGGGAGAGTCTATTTCTTGGCATTTGCTTGAGGTGCTCCAACCAAAAGTTCCCGTGAAACGAATGGTCTTCCATGAGATCACAAAATCTGCGATCTTGGCGGCCTTGCAATCACCGAGGAAGCTTGATGAGAAGCTAGTCAGAGCTCAAGAAACAAGAAGGGTCCTTGACCGTCTCGTAGGTTATACACTTTCCCCGCTGATCTGGAAGAAGATAGCCTACGGCCTGTCTGCGGGTCGGGTTCAGTCTGTGGCCTTGCGAATGATCGTTGATCGCGAACGCGCTCGAATGAAGTTCAAAAAAGCTGAGTATTGGGATTTGAAAGCTGAGTTTGAAAAAGATGGCAGCACCTTCGAATCTAGACTTCATTCATTAAAAGGTAAGCGCATTGCTTCAGGTAAAGACTTTGATGAAAACACCGGCAAACCTAAAAGCGAAAAAGACGTGGAAGTTCTCACTGAAAAGGCAGCCAAAGATCTTTTAAAAGCGATCAAATCATCGCCATTTAAGGTAACTTCTGTTGAGGAAAAGCCTCTTACTAGTAAGCCTCTTCCTCCCTTCATTACTTCTACCATGCAGCAGGAGGCCAACCGTAAATTAGGTTTGTCTTCTCGCGATGCCATGAGAACCGCACAACAACTTTACGAGCAAGGTTTCATCACCTATATGCGTACAGATTCACCGACGCTTTCAAGCCAGGCCACCAAGGCGGCCCAGCAGCAAGTTGTAGATCTTTACGGTAAGGAATATTTGGCGACGGAAACTCGTGAATTTAAGTCGAAAGCAAAAGGCGCACAAGAGGCCCATGAAGCGATTCGTCCCGCCGGTGCCAGTTTCGCTCACCCGAAAGAAACGGGCTTAAGTGGTGTTCAATTAAAATTATACGAGTTGATTTGGAAAAGAACTTTGGCTTCGCAAATGGCGCTCGCTAAGAAACAATCCATGTCGGTTCGACTAGTTTCTGGTGATGCAGAATTTGCAGCTTCTGGAACTCGAATTGTTTTTCCTGGTTACTTGAGGGTTTATGTCGAAGGGTCCGATGATCCAAACGCAGCTCTAGAAGACCGGGAAGTTTTGCTTCCAGATCTTGTCGTAAAAGAGACCGTGAAAACAAATGACATGCAGGCTGATCCGCATGAAACCAAGCCGCCGTCACGCTTTACTGAGGCCGCGCTCATTCAAGTTCTAGAGAAAGAAGGCATTGGACGTCCGTCGACTTACGCCTCAATCATTTCAACTTTGATTGATCGTAGTTATGTGCGCAAAAACGGAAATGCCATGAACCCGACGTTTACGGGAATGGCTGTGACTCAGCTACTAGAGAAACATTTTAGTGACCTTGTGGATCCATCATTCACTTCAAAAATGGAATCGTCTCTCGACGAAATTGCTGAGGGTGAATTGGAGTCTTTGCCATACCTCAAGAGTTTCTATTTAGGAAAAGATGGTCTGCAGACTCAGGTTGAGAATAAAGAGAAGAAAATTGATGCTGATGAGTCGAGATCGATCATTCTTTCTCATTTGAAAAACATCGATGTCAAGGTGGGTCGTTACGGCGCTTACATGATCAAGCCAGGTAACACCGGAAAGAAAAAAGACGACATTCATGCGTCTATTCCAGAAACCTATGCGCCATCTGAACTCACACATGAAAACGTGAATGAGATCATGCGCATTGCTGAGCAGGGTCCAGATGCTTTTGGCGTTGATCCAAAAACGGGTAAAAATATTTATGTTCTTACGGGGCGATACGGTCCTTACTTTCAGTTGGGCGAGCAAGAAGAAGGCTCTGAAGAAAAACCTCGCCGTGCGCAGCTTCCCAAGGGCAAGCAGCCTTCGGAAGTTACGATGGAAGATGCGTTGCTTGCGCTTAGCTTGCCGCGCGATCTCGGGAAGCATCCTGATTCTGGAAAACCCATTCAAACTGCCATTGGTCGATTCGGCCCATTCGTGGTTCATGACGGCGATTTCCGCTCTCTCAAAAAAGACGATAATGTTTACACGATTGATCTTAAGCGAGCGCTCGAGCTTCTTTCTGAAGAAAAGAAGGGTCGCGGCGGAAGCAAAAAGATCAAATCTTTTGGTGAGCATCCAACTTCTGGCAACCAAGTGGATCTCTTTACGGGGCGATATGGGCCTTACATTAAGCATGGCAAAACGAATGCGACCGTGCCAAAGGGGATGGACCCCGAGAAGCTGACGACGGAAGAGGCTCTTGCGATCTTGGTTGCCAAAGAAGGCACTCCGAAAAAGAAGGCCGGCGCCAAGAAAGCAGCCAAGAAATCTGGCAAGAAGTCGGTCGTCCGAAAAAAGGCCGCTAAGAAGTCTCCTGCTAAAAGTAAATCAAAATAATATCAGGCACTTGTGGCCGGAATCAAAAGATTCTGGACACGAAGCGTCAAAGTTTGTAGTTTGCGGTTCATGCTAGACGGATGGAAGGTTTTGGGTGCCCTTTTGATAGGGATGCAAATAACTTCTCTCCACGCGTCCACCCCCAATGCCTGTCACAAATCCATGATTCAACTGCACGAAGTCAAAGAGCTTTCTGAACCACTAGATGCATTGCGCGCAAGGCTCGAGCTCGACGAAAAAAAAGTCCCTAATTCCTGGAAAACCAAGCCAAAGGAGTGGGGCCGAAAACTCAGTGAATGTTTCAGGTCTCCGAAGCTTTCCGCAAAACAAAGGCGGACGGCCCAAGTCAACCTCGCGATGGGAACTTTGGTTCCGCTAACGGCCATTCTGGCTTCTCATACCTATAGTGTGAATAAGGCTAGGGAAGAAAAGACCGAAGCTCCTGACTTTCCTTTTGATCTCCTTGCTACAAGTATTTCCATGAATGCCTGGACGGCGTTGATCCAATGTAAAAATGAATTGATGAACGGGAACAACCCGGACAAGTCTTGGGTTCGGCAGAAATTCGAAAATTACATGCGCTACTTTTGGATGAATGTGGCCGGTGCAGGTGTTTACACAGGTTTTATTGCTGCTGAAGATGCCATTCGTGGGGAAAATATTTTTGCTTCAGACAATCTTAGCGAATACGGCAAAGAAGCCATGTTTGGTTTTGCTTGGGATTCTTCGACAGACTTTGTTCATGTGTTGATCTTGGATAAAGTTCTTATGAAGTACCTCCCGGGTGGCCGTGCGATGATCACTGACCTTGTAAGAAAAGGCGTGTTCCGCGGGAAATGGCTGAACGCGGGGTCGAAACGCTTTCTCCGTTTGCAGGCTCAAGATTGGGCCAAGGCGCCTGGACTACTGGTGGAGTTTTTGGTGAGGCAAGGGTATGTCTCTGCGCGAGCTTTCTCCTATGTTCAGATTCGCAACAGTCTCTTTGCTCCAGGAGGAACGGAAGATGTGGATGAATTGGGCGAAGCAGATCTTTCCGACTTCCTTCCCGAAATTGGTGAGGCTACTGAAAATGGTAGTTCTAAAAAAGACGATCCCTTTAGCGCTGGTATGTTTTAACTGTGCGCGCTGAAGTGTTGTAGAGGCCGCATGAAAACAGGGGAGTTGG
>CAZXHL010000162.1:0-4769 GCA_964640545.1 uncultured Bacteriovorax sp.
TGGGATCGTGATTACGATGCGAAATCTCGCTCATGCGGTAGGCGCGGAAAGCTCACGGAAAGGAAGCTTCCGAAATAGATTCACAGCACCTCCAAGTGCAAGCGCCTGCGCTTCGGGCTCATAGCTCGCTCCTTAATGTTCGTGTCCATAAGACCCATGCCAAAGCCCTTCGGGACTTTTGTCATGGGTCTTGTCTTTTGGGCCACTCACCTGCCCAAGGAGGATACGTGAACAAATCAGAAATCTTGGAGAAACTTACTCAACTTGCTTACTTATGCCGCTTTTTTCAATTCATACATTTCGCGGATAACACTTTTGACTAACTCTTTTTGTTTTAGAACTTTTATTAGATCCAGAACTTCATTTGGCTGAGCCCAACAATAGCTTCGAACTTCTTCCTTTTGAAGCGTAATGACCGACTTATTTGGAACTACAACCCAGAAAATTTTTGCAACTTGGCCGTCATAATCGAGCTTTCGCTGTGTCTTGATTTTCTCAGAAAAACAAAACCAGTGCTGAGCCTCCGATAACTGGATTGAAACAATCTTGTCGATTCCAGTCTCTTCGGTAATTTCTCGTATTACTGCTTGTTCGTAACTTTCTCCATTTTCAACACCACCGCCGACCAAAGTCCAGGTGTCCTTCTCGTAAGAGTGAGGCTGAATTAGAAGAAACTCACCACGTTCGTTGGTGATTATGGCACGAACTTTTCTCCTTAAACGCTTACCTTCGATGATTTCATAGATGGATGACATGCATCTTTATCGGCACTGGCTCAGATTTCTTAAACGCATTAATAAAGAAATTATCAAGCTTTTACAGCTACATAGACTGTGCAGCGAGACTCGCCTTGTTGAATAGGGTTTGGAAAACTTACAACATGGGCAGTGCAGACGGGAAACACAGCCTTCAACTTGTCAATAAAGCTCTTCTCGGGTGGATCGTTTGACCAGAGTGCAAAAACTCCCCCTTCGTGGAGCTGCTTACACATAGCACGCAAACCAGCCTCCTCATAAAACGTGCTGTGTGAAGAATTGAGAAAATGTTTGGGCGAGTGATCAATGTCCAGCAAAATCGCGTGAAACAATCTATCTTGAGCTTCGGGGTCGAAGCCCTCCGGCTCGCCAGCGGCTAAACGAAAGAAATCCCCAAGTCTGAAGCGATACCTAGAATCCGAACTCAGTCTTTTACCTAGGGGAATCATCTCGTTTTTGTGCCATGAAATCACCGGTTCTAAAAATTCAACAACAAAGAGTGATTTTACCCTTGCATCATCAAGAGCAGCGGCGGCGGTAAAGCCCAGTCCAAGTCCACCCACGATCACATCAAGTTCTTGAGATTGACAAGATTCGAGCCCAAGAGTTGCTAGAGCAACTTCTGATCCAAAAAAAAGACTCGACATGAGGTATTCATCATTGAGCTTGATTTCGTAGATATCGGTCGTACCTAAAGATGGAATTCTTCGACGTGATAGCGTGAGCTCGCCCAACTGAGTGCATTGGTAGGCAAGTTCTTCAAAATATTTTCCCATATTCCACCTGTTCCGCCTTCGATCATAAATGCTCTGTTTTGAATCAAATCTGATCTAGGTATCTTTTAGCATGTTACAAAAGGAACAAGATTATCGAAAGTGACTTTCTCATAATTTGCGTAGACAAAAGATTCCTCTTGCTAGTAAGATTCCAGCTACATGATTAGTTTGAGGTTTTTTTCCATTACGCCACCATGAAGCTTAGTGTATTGCCTTTAATTTTTCTCATATCTTAAAAATCTAAAAAAGTTGGAATCACATGTTGTCATTTAAAAAAAGTGACTGGCTAGGTAATGTCCGTGGAGACTTGCTAGCTGGTATTGTAGTTGCCCTTGCGCTAATTCCAGAGGCTATTGCCTTTTCTATTATTGCAGGAGTTGACCCTAAAGTAGGATTGTATGCATCTTTTGCGATGTCTGTAACAATCGCTTTTGTCGGCGGTAGAAGTGGTATGATATCCGCGGCAACAGGGGCCATGGCCCTGCTCATGATAAGTTTAGTAAAACTGCATGGAGTTGAGTATCTCTTTGCAGCTAGCATCTTAACCGGCGCCTTGCAGATAGTAGCTGGTTTCTTGAGGCTTGAAAAACTGATGTCATTTGTCTCGCAGTCCGTCGTGACTGGTTTTGTAAATGCTCTCGCCATTCTAATATTTATGGCTCAGCTGCCTGAATTAACAAATGTTGGTTGGCAGGTTTATGCTCTCACAGCTGCTGGACTTGGAATCATCTACCTCTTTCCTTATCTTCCCAAAATTGGAAAGATCATTCCCTCTCCCCTAGTTTGCATTATCGTTTTGACGGCGGTTACCCAATGTTTTGTAGTAGATGTTAGGACAGTCGGAGATATGGGAACTTTGCCTTACAGTCTTCCTGTTTTTCACATGCCTTCTTTGCCACTAAATTTTGACACCTTAATGATCATTTTACCCTTCGCGATAGCTATGACAATTGTTGGCTTGCTGGAATCATTGATGACCGCAACAATTGTTGATGACCTGACTGACACGCCTTCGGATGCCAATCGAGAATGCAAAGGTCAAGGCATTGCAAATATCGTAGTAGGTTTTTTTGGGGGGATGGCAGGATGTGCCATGATTGGCCAATCCATCATTAATGTTAAATCAGGAGGGCGTGGAAGGCTTTCGACTTTTAGTGCTGGCATTTTTCTATTGATAATGGTCGTCTTTCTGAGCCAATGGTTAAAGATTATTCCTATGGCGGCATTAGTTGCAATTATGATCATGGTTTCGGTCGGAACGTTTAGTTGGGGATCGTTGAAAAAATTAAAAGCACATCCAATGTCGACAAATATCGTGATGGTCACAACCGTTGCTGTAGTCGTATTCACTCACAACCTTGCTTATGGCGTTTTTGTAGGGATTTTATTGTCGGCATTATTTTTTGCAAACAAAATTAGTAGATTTATGTCTATCGAGTCCGTTCTGGATGACGAAACATCTCACAGAACATACAATGTGTATGGGCAGATATTTTTCAATTCAGCCGATGATTTTTTGAATAGATTTGACTTTAAAGAGGTCGTGGAAAAAGTCACGATAGATCTAACTAAGTCGCATTTTTGGGATATCTCAGCTGTTGCTGCGCTCGACAAAGCTGTGATCAAGTTCAGAAGGGAAGGCGCTGATGTTGATATCATAGGGCTTAACAAAGCTAGTCAGACGATTGTTGATAAGTTTGCCGTACATAATAATCCAGAAGCAATTGATCGTATAATGGGAGGTCACTAATGAATCATCAATATGTCCTATCGTGCATTAACGGGTATCCCCCAAGCCAAGCGGTGATCGACTACGGAGTGTGGTTGACTCAAAAAATGAGCAAAAAGTTGAAGCTGTTTCATGCGATCGATAACCAATACCACGAAAACACTTCCGACCTCTCAGGAAGCATTGGTCTTGGTGCCAAAGAAGAGCTACTCGAAGAATTTGTAAACATTGAGTATGAGCAAAATAAGTTGTTGCAAAAAAAGTCAAAATTAATTTTGGAGTCTGGAAAAAACAGTGCGGAGAGATCTGGGGCTAGCAATATCAAACTTTGCTCCAGAAAAGGCAGAGTATTAGACAATATTTTAGACTTTAAAGACGACTTGTCTATTGTGGTTATTGGGAAGTTTGGAAAAAACCATCAAGGCATGAGTTCAAACGAAACACCAGTGGGGCACAAAGTTGAAGGTCTCATTAAAAAGCTAAGCGTCCCAACATTGATCGTTTCAGAGGACTTCAAAGACCCAAGGTCGATACTGTTTGCTTACGACGGAAGCAATGGCTCTAAAAAGGTTTTAAATTTTCTTTGTGGTGAGCTGAAGGGAAGTGGTCTTAATGTTGAATTGGTTTTCTTTGGTGAAAAGAATGAAGACACACAGGAGTTTCTAGGCCCTGCCCAAAAGGAACTAGAAAGGGCAAAGTTTAAGGTGACAGCTCAAACATTGCCGGGTGATGCGAACATTGAACTCCCAAAACTTTTGGAAAAGACTAATAGTGATATGCTAGCGATGGGGGCATTTGGACATGGCTTACTTCACGAGTTTTTCGTAGGGAGTTTGACGGCTAAAATGATTCAACTTTCTAAGAAGCCTCTTCTCTTGGTGAAATAAGCTACTAAGTTGAGATCAAGCACAGCAATTTTAGCGTCTAAACAAAATTCCGAGTTAAAACCCTGAGACTTTCTTAAATTTAATCTTAGTGGGAACTTTACCTAGCAATTGAAGATATCCAATAAGTTTCTCGATAGAGACTTTTGAAATTCTACCATTCATAAGTTCGCTCACACGAGGCTGCGGGATATCAAGGATAGACTCAAGATCTTTAGCAGTGTGACCTTCTTGTTCTATAGTGTGAATGATCTCATTAAAGATATCAGCTTTCATTTTCAGTGAAACCTGCTCTTCATCGCTAAAGCCCAAGCTTTCAAAGACACTTCCAGTTGTAATTTTAGCCATTTTTAAACTCCTTAACTCGTTGCTGGATAAGATCCAGATCTTTCTTTGCTGTCTTTTGTGTCTTCTTCCTAAAACAATGAATAATGATAACCTCGTCAGCAATTTTCATCATGTAGGCAGCTCGATAGATTCCGAAGCGATCTCTCACTCGCATTTCAAATATGCTACCTGGCAAAAGCGGCTTCCAATCAAGAGGTTTCAAGCCCCTTTGCAAACGATCAATGCCGTAACCAATATCCGCCCTTGCGGACTTTGGGAATGAAATCAAGTCTTCCCT
>CAZXHL010000163.1:0-4760 GCA_964640545.1 uncultured Bacteriovorax sp.
GGGGTTTGATGCTTTTGGGCTGCCGGCAGAACAGTATGCGATTCAAACGGGGATTCACCCTGCAGAGACGACAGCAAAAAATATTATTACCTATAAGAAACAACTCAACAACATTGCGCTTAGCTATGATTGGTCGCGTGAAGTTTCTACAGCTGATCCAAAGTATTACCGATGGACGCAGTGGATTTTTCAAAAACTTTTTGAAAGGGGCCTCGCCTACCAGGCAGAGTTTCCCGTGAATTGGTGTCCTGCGCTCGGCACGGTGTTGGCTAACGACGAAGTCATCGATGGGAAGAGTGAACGTGGTGGGCATCCGGTTGAAAAGCGTCCTATGCGTCAATGGATGCTTAAGATTACCGAATATGCAGATCGTCTTGTGGAGGACCTAGACGATCTTGATTGGCCGGAATCCACGAAAGAACACCAGCGCAATTGGATTGGGCGCTCTGAAGGTGGTCAAATTCAATTCGCCCTGGAGTCCGATTCTTCTAAGCATTTTGAGATATTCACTACACGCCCTGATACTTTGATGGGGGTGACATTTATGGTGCTCGCGCCGGAACATCCATTGGTTGCTACATTGGTCAGTGATTCGCAAAAAGCAATAGTTGAAAAGTATTGTGGCGAAGCAGCCAACAAAAGTGACCTGGCAAGAACTGATTTGAACAAGGACAAGAGTGGTGTGTTCACAGGAGGCTACGCACTTCACCCTCTTACTGGAAAAAAAGTTCCTGTCTGGGTCGCTGACTATGTGCTTATGAATTATGGAACTGGCGCGATCATGGCCGTTCCAGCTCATGACGAGCGAGACGAGGAATTCGCAAAAGTTCATGGTCTCGACATCGTTCAGGTCATTGACGATGAAGGCAAGCTCATTAATTCCGACTTTCAAGACATGAAGGTTAATGGTCTTCCGTTTCAGGAAGGCGCGACAAAAATTTTGGATTACTTACAGTCCAAAGGCATTGGGAAGAAGCAAATCACTTACAAGCTTCGTGACTGGGTCTTTTCTAGGCAGAGATACTGGGGCGAGCCCATTCCTGTTCTCCATCCAGAAGGTGGGGCGATGTCGGGTGAGGTAAAACTTCTTCCCGAGGCAGAGCTTCCTTTAGAACTTCCTGTTGTTGAAGACTATAAACCGTCTGGCTCTGGAGAAAGTCCTTTGGCGACTCAAGCTGATTGGATGAGCTACAAGATCGGCGAAGAAAGTTTTGTAAGGGAATCCAATACTATGCCTGGATCTGCTGGGTCTTCTTGGTATTTCTTGCGATATATGGATCCGAACAACGATAAAGAAGCTTGGTCTAAAGAGGCGGCTGATTATTGGAAAGAAGTCGACTTCTATTTGGGGGGACAAGAACACGCTGTTGGTCATCTTCTCTATTCGAGATTCTGGCACAAAGTGTTTTTTGATATGGGCCTTGTCTCAACGAAGGAACCTTTCAAGCGTTTGATCCACCAGGGAATGATGCTCGGCGAGGACAATGAAAAAATGTCTAAGTCTCGCGGCAATGTTGTGAATCCCGATGATGTGGTGGAACAATATGGTTCCGATTCCTTTAGACTCTATGAAATGTTTATGGGGCCTTTGGAGAAAACTAAGCCTTGGCAGACAGGCGGCCTTGAGGGAACTTATCGTTATTTGAATAAATTTTGCAGGGCTGTGTTGAATGCTGATGGAACCTTACAAGACCGTGTGAAGGATCTTCCAGAAGCTGAATGGCCTGAGGCTCTCACGAAGTCACTACATATGGCGATCAAGCAAATTGGTGAGGCCATTGAAAAGCTTAGCTTCAACACGGCGATTTCCGCTTTGATGGTTCTCTCTAACGAATCTCAGAAAGAGTTCGAGAAAATGGGTAGCGTGCCGAAAGCTTGGCTTGAAACTTATGTTCAGCTCCTCGCGCCATTCGCACCTCATACGGCTGAAGAGGTGTGGCAGCTACTAGGGCATCAAAATTCTGTGACATTAGTGCCGTGGCCGGTTTTTGATCCGAAGAAAGCCGCTCAAGATGAGGCGGAACTTGGAATTCAGGTGAACGGAAAAATTCGTGCGAAGATCACAGTGCCAGTGGATATTGCGGAAGATGAACTTAAAGAAAAAGTTCTAGCGATTGAAAATGTGCAAAAGTGGATCGACGGAAAGCCGCTAAAGAAGTTTGTCTACGTGAAAGGCCGAATTGTTAGTGTGGTTATATGACGATTTTTAAAAAGATCATTGATAAGGAAATTCCTGCAACTATCGTTTACGAGGATGATTTGTGTCTCGCTTTTAGAGATATCCATCCACAGGCCCCTACCCACGTCCTAATGATTCCAAAAATTGAAATCAAAAGCATGGCTGAGCTCACTTCAAAGCATGCTGAACTCATGGGGCATATGATGTTAAAGATTACTGAGGTTGCGAAGCTTCTTGGGCTCGCTGGTGGCTACCGTGTTGTCACAAATATTGGAAATGATGGAGGGCAGGAAGTCCCCCATCTGCATTTTCACATTTTAGGCGGCCGCTCGCTTTCGTGGCCGCCGGGCTAACTTGTCCACCCATCCCAGGGCACACAGAATTTATTGATCGTAAAGAATCAACTTGGAGAAAAACTGCATATGAAAAAACTTTTAAAAATTATTGGAACATTAATTGTGACTTTGATTGTGGCGTTACTTGTCGCGCCTATGTTCTATTCGCTGGACGAGCTAAAGCCAAATGTAGAAGAGGCGATCAACAAGAATGTACGAGGAGAAGTGAAGATTGGACATTTGTCTTTCTCGCTATTCCCCTCCGTTGTTGTGGGTATCCAAGATTTGGAACTGAAAGCACCTAAAGGCTCAAAGGATGATCTAGGGAAGATTGCATCTGTAGAGGTTAGAATGTCTTTGTTCTCTCTTCTCGCGTCACCGAGTGCGATTTTAACGATTGATCGACTTGAGTTGAACTGGATCAAAGATGAGGCGAAAGGCGTTGACAATCTAATAGCGTTTCTCCCCGATCCCTCGGCTAAGAGCGGGGATGACTCAAGGAAAGATAAAGCTGTTACAGAGGGAGACGTTGCTGAGAACGCGCCCAAAGGCTTGGCTGAAGTTCTTGCTGGTGTTCCCGGTTTTGTCCGTGAAAGAATCCTTAACGCGAAGTTTTCTTTTGAGCTTGTAAATGGAGCTGTGAGATCAGACCTTAAAATGAAAGACGGTCTTCACCTCAAAGAAACCATGACGGATATGGATTTTGAACTGAGTGATTTTGGTTTGAATAGTGATGTGATTTTGAGCGGGTCAGCTGAAGTTGATATGAGCGCGATGGACATCGTCATGAAAGGCCGAGTAGCCGGCGGTGGAAAAGTGAATGTGTCTGTCGCTGAGAGCACGGGTATTGTGACTGCTAAGCTAGATGTAAAAAAAGACTTTAAGGATCTTGAGATTCAAGCCATGAGCCTAATGCACAAGAAAAAAGGGGCTCCATTGGGTGCCTATGCCAAAGGTAGCGTTTCTTACGGAAAGGGAGTTTTTGCAGATTTCACTGAGATGGGATTTGTGATCGCCGACATTAAGACAATGGGAAGCTTGAAGGTTGATATGCCTGATGAGGGCAAAGAAAATATTGCCTTCAAGTTAAGCGGTAAAAGCATCGAACTTAAAAGCTTTGCTGATTTGCTTCCAATGCTGAAAGAGTATTCATTCGGTGGAAGCTTGAGCTTTGATATTGGGGTCAACGGTGGTTTTGAAGATCCTGCATTTTCTGGTGGGGCGCAACTTTCCGCTTTGACAGGGTCAACCCCAGAGCTTGCGAAACCGATTGAGAATGGAAAAGGAACAGTCATCCTTGCGGGGTCATTGTCTAATCCCATCATTCAGATGAAAGATTTTTCGATCAATCTTGGTAAGTCTGATATGGCCTTCAATGCCAAGGTTTCTGGAATTGAAAAGATCAAGATGAGCTTCGACTTGGATTCGAAACTCCTCGATTTGGACGAACTTATGATTCCAGGATCAGAAGTCTCTGCAACGTCTACTTCTGGTGGATCTTCGACGGGAGTCGGAGCTTCTGCCCCCGCCGCTGCAAATGCGAGCTTGGATCAAAGTTTGACCGATATGGCTCCATTAATTGAAGAAACTTTGGCCAATCCTATGCTTGATCAAATTCAAGTCGACGGAAAGGTTGTTTTTCAAGAGCTTCGCTTGATGGGGGCGTCCTTTAAAAACGCGGGTGCGACTATGGCACTCTTGAATCGAAATCTCAGCGTTAAGTCCTCTGGAATGAAGGCTTACGGAGGGAAGATGGACGCGACTATGAACTTGGGTCTTAAGCCCAAAGCCTTCAGTTATGGAATTGATGCGGCCCTTGATAATATATTGGTTGAGCAAGCGTTGGCTACACACGCTCCTAAGTGGCAGAAAGATGTGACAGGGAAGTTGAGGGGAACTTTCAAAATTGGCGGAATAGGTCTGACAAAAAGAGATTTAGAGAAAAACTTGAAGGGTTCTCTAAAGGGGGACCTTAGTAACGGTACGCTAAATATCCCAGTAACAAAAATCATCAATGAGTTCATTGGTAGTTTGCCAGAAGCAGTGAAGAATAAGGCTGGTGGCCGACTTGAGCAGAATTTCAATGGGGCCTTTAAGACGGCGAAAGTTGATGCAGAAATTAAAGGGCGCCAAGTGAGTCTCAAGACATTGGATGTGGTCTATGACACTCAAAAAGGAAATCTTGGTGATATGAGATTCAATTCAAATGGAACCGTGAATTTCGATAAAGCAATTGAAATGAATGC
>CAZXHL010000164.1:0-4334 GCA_964640545.1 uncultured Bacteriovorax sp.
GAGGAATGATCAAGAACGGCATCAGCAAAGAATACGCCGAACGTATCTACCAACAAATGGAGGCCTTCGGTGAATATGGCTTCCCAGAAAGTCACTCGGCCTCTTTTGCGATTCTTGCTTACATTTCTGGCTGGCTGAAAGTCCACTACCCCGCAGAATTTCTCTGCTCCCTTCTCAACTCCCAACCCATGGGCTTCTATTCTCCACGCGCTCTCATTGGCGATGCGCAAAGGCATGGGGTTCGCATGCTCGCGCCTGATATTCGCTATTCGAAAAAAGATTCCTTGGTCGAGCAGCACAGTAATAGAGACAACATCTCAACACCTGAGGTCCGTCCTGGCCCCTGTAAGTCCGTACGACTAGGCCTGCAGCACATCCAAGGACTCAGAACGAAAGACATCGAGATCATCGAGCGGCTTCAGCAACAAAAATTCTTCACCCCCCAAACATCTCTTGAAGACCTGCGAACCCATCTCAGCATGGAAGCTCTCGGAAAAATCATTCGCAGCAACGCTTTTCGCCAAACACAAAATGACAACAGAGCCGAACAATCGTGGCAGCTTATAGGACTCAAACACCTCGACCCCAAAGCGCCTCTTCTCATCAAAGATCCCACAGCAAAGCTCGCACAGCACAGCCAGGCTCCAACAGCATGGCAATCGCTTATCAAGGACTATAAGCACCTTGGCTTCTCCGTTACCGAACACCCCGCGCACTACGCAAGAATCAACTTCTTTCCTATGATGTCCAATTGGACAAGTGCCAAAGACCTCTGGCACAAACGCAATCGCTCCATAGTGAGTGGCATCGGTCTACTCGCCATAAAGCAGAAACCTCCAACAGCCAAAGGCATGTGCTTTCTTTCTCTGGAAGACGAAAGTGGTTTTATCAATCTCGTGCTCGATCCCAAAAAATACATGCAGTTTCGGCGCCAGATCGACACCTCTCCGCTCATCGCCTTCGAGGGAAGCGTCCAAAAATCTGCCCCCAGCAATCCCTCCGATATTCAGAGCTCTAGCCTCAGCATTCAAGTTAGCAATTTATGGAACCCTTTCGAGAGAGCCGCTATTTCAAAAGATTCTCAGGGTTCAAACGGAAACCTACAAAATACCCAACTATTTTAACGCATTTCTAGCGTCGAAATCCTACCTAAAACCTATAATCGCCCGCAGTTTTTCGGCAGAATCAGCCGAGAGTCCAGCAGAAGCGCCGTTGAAAAAGCATCTGACAGTGCCCCCAATTCACGCAAGGCCGTTCTCGACAGATCGCCAGTCTCACAGGTTAGGGCAATAGATTCTCTTGATTGGAGCTTTACGGATTCGCCCAACGAATTAGCTGGATCAAAAACATGTGCCTCTCTCTGACTGCCAGCCTTAAGAAGACGAGACTTCGACGTAAATTTCACCACAGTTTTTCCAGGTGGGACATTTTTTTGTGAGCCATTCATCCCCGATTCAACGATATTACCGCCTCCCGCATCAATTCGAAATGACTCGACACCAGAGCGTAACAACAATTCAGCCATATCCCCCAAAGCCATGCCCTTCACAATCCCACCAAAAGTCAGTCGCTTTACTGGAGCGGTAAAATAAAAACTCTTATCGTAGTCATCCATTCGAAGATGATCTTGCCCCAAGACTTTTTTTCGAACTTTCCAAAGTCTGTCACCAACAGTGATGTCGAATTTTTTCTTGGTCTGTTTATGAGCCAATTGTGAAAGCTCAAGTCCAGACCAGAACAACGTGCTCGGGATTTGCTTTTTGTGCAGACCTTTTATTTCTAATTGTCTGAGTTCACTTTCCTCAGACCAATCCGAAAAAGTATTCTCATAGAGCAGAGCCAAAGCCATGACCTTGGTTTTCAGATCTGAAAATTCTACAGATTTTGGCATATTTTGAACGCTGATTTGCCACCTGGCTCCCATCGCCAAAAAACTCGAGTCTAGAGTCTTGGCCTGCTCCTGCGGGGCTAGCCTCAAACTCGAGCAAGCCGATAAAATGCCAAGAACACAAAAAATCCTGAACTTTTTCCAAATTTGGGGTTGCCTAACTGCGCCAATCATCCTATCTCCTTCTGCGGGTCGTTAGCTCAGTTGGTTAGAGCATCTCCCTTTTAAGGAGAGGGTCCCCGGTTCGAGCCCGGGACGACCTACCAGTCTTCTCGACTCCCTTTGGGTCGTCGACTTAGCCTTCGGCTTATTGCCTTCTCCCGTTGGTCGAAAACTTAGCCTTCTTAATGGTCACTTCGCTTAGCTCAGTGACATAGCCTTCGGCTGGATGGCTTTTTCGCTACCGCTCAAAAACTTGGCCTTCGGCTCCTATGCCCACTTCGCTTTCGCTCAGTGACTTGGCCTTCGGCCTTCCCTCCTGGGCTCCGCAGTTACTTTTCACTTAAAGCTTATTCCTCCCGGCATTTCAAACTTCGAACAATGCTTGCAGATGACACAGTCTGCACCTATGATCCGCCTCGGAGGACACTAATGACCATGCTCAAACTTATTAAAAACAGCACTTTAGTTGCGATAGCAGCTCTTTCTTTCCAACTTCTCGCCCTTACGCCCCCAACCTACCAGCAAAAGGTCGAACAAATCCGAAGCAAGATTTCATTAAATATGAACACCTTCAGCTCCGAGTTTGATCGCGTTGCAGCCGTCAACCAAATCCACGACCTCATTTTCAACTCCGATAAGTCCTCTTATTTCTCTAAAGAATCTGGCCTTGTGCAAGAGATCTCAATCGTTAGCTACAACTTTGACTTTAGCGAAGAAGATCTGGCAGGCATCACCGCCCTCAAAGGTCACGAACTTACCTGGCCAACAGGGCTCGATCTTCGCGATCGGATCGCCGCCTCTTTGGATGATGAGCACACCACACTGTTTGCTTTGCGTGAAATACGCCACATGCTCCAAAGCTCCTACGAAAACCTCAAGTTTTTAGAAGAGCGCGACTATGAAGTCGCTAGCAACAATTCCAACCTAGAAAACCTTGCAAACTTACGATCGAATTTGGACGCGAACGCTCAACTTCGATCAGCCTTCAATCGCTTCCCAAATACACGCATCAGTTCTGCCGGTGGCTCGATGGACCAATCAGGCGTGGAGTTTTATCATGGCTTCGACTGGGAAGGGAACGCCTACGATACAGCTACCGTCCACCTTGGCCACAAAGATATCTTCAACAACTCTCCTTTTATGAATGAGGCCACTCTTGGATTGGCACTCGAGATCGCCTACTTGGATGGCTTTGGTGTTCTTTCAGGGTATTGGATGAAAAACGATGTCTTCGAAGCCTCACTGCGAGAATTCAACACTCTTCTTGAAGATGCCGAGATCAAACGCCTCCTAAAAGACAACAAAGTTCATAACGTTGTATTTGACGAAGAATTCCGCCGCAAAAACAATCTCTTCGAAAATAACAAACTCGTTCTCGGAACGACAATCGACGACATGAAGCTCGTTATCAACTTGCTATTTCGTTAGAACAGTCTCGCACGAGATACCGTTCACCAAAACAAAAAGCCGCTCCCCCAAAGGAGCGGCTTTTTTTGTTTCATTTCAGATGAACCATCGAAGCAGTATAAAACGTAGCTCGACAATGTTCGGACTATTTCAACGCAGCTTCTTCAGAACTCGGAATCACACCCAGAGAAATCATTTTACACGCATCGATAAAATTCTTGTCGCTTATATTTTTGCAGCGGCCAGCATATTTTATTCCCCACACCCTATCTCGAATAGCAGGAGCGCGTCTTTCACATTCTGATTCTGAAATTCCAATTCGAACCACTGTGATCAACTCGTCAAATTCACATTTTCCATCGTCATGATAAAATTCAACCGACTCTGTAGAACCGCCCCCACCGCCGTGATCGCCATCACCCTGAATCAGTTCAGCGAGCACCTTAGCGATACAAGTCACATTACCCGAACAATTATCAATTCGATCATCGGCACTGCTTCTCGCAATCGACGTCGTCGCATAAAACAAAACCACGAACAACAAACACATAGGCCCAAAAAATTTCAATTCTTTCATAAAAAGCTTTCCTCCTGATGTGCGCGAATACACCCCACGAAAGAAAACCCGACAACTTAATACGACTTAAATTTGCGCTAAAGCAATTTTATTGCGTGAGACCTAACAGCGATCAGGGACCTCAAAATATATTATAGAGTTTAGTACTGCTGATCGAAGTCAGAACAACTCGCTCTGTTAAGTGCCCCACTCAAAGCCCAGTAATCTTCTCCCTTACGAAGAAGGCGATCTTCCCAAACTAAAGTCTCCACTGGGGTTTCGCCGGAAGCGTCTTCCACCATGTGCTTTCCACTCCAGAAA
>CAZXHL010000164.1:4344-4724 GCA_964640545.1 uncultured Bacteriovorax sp.
ATTATACATCCAAGCATTGAGTGCATCTTCTACGTGAAACTCTCCATCACGAAACCAACCGACAATACCCTCATCCCCTCGAGCAGGTTTCAGCCACAACGAACCATCTTCTCCCACACGAAGGCTTAAGTCTGTCCACATTGTGTCGAAGCCATCAGGGCAGCGCACTCCAAGCTTCTTAACGTTCAACTTCTGCGACGACTCTTCGTATTCAAACTTAAGCGAATACTCCTCACACACACCGTCACCTGTGAACTTATGAGTCAAATCCACACTGCCCGTCCAACAACCTAAAATCATCATCGCATTCAAAATCATACTCCCCAAGCTAATGCAGCTCCGCCCAAAACTCCAGCCCGCCCTTCTCCACTAATTAACGG
>CAZXHL010000165.1:0-4671 GCA_964640545.1 uncultured Bacteriovorax sp.
CGGGCTCCGGTGATGGGGACCCAAAGGCAAAAGCATCCGCGGACATCGCAAGCGTGCTTGCGAGAATGCCCGTGAAAATAAGCTTCTTCACTTTGGTTTTCTCCTTAAAGAGATAAATAGATTTTGCCACCATTCCATCAGGACCAAGTTACATGTGCACAGCGAGGTGGTTGAGAAACTATAACAACCCAAGCTTTGATTTTGTGTGAAGTTTTGATGAATCTTCAACTTTTGAAAGTTTCTTCCCTTACGCTCCTAGTTTTATGCGACGATCAGTAGGTATGAGGTTTCTTCTCGCTATCGGATTCTACCTAGCAGTGATGTGGTCAGTTCCACAGGCACGGGCCGGGGTTTTGGATAGATGTCGACTGATTACTTCGAAGCTATTTTTCGGATCTTATGAAAACAAGAATAAAAAACCCGTCCTTGAAAGTAAGGTCAGCGTGGGCCCCAAAGAATATTGGAACGAAGCCAGAGGATGGTTTTCTCAAATCAAAGAAAAAATGCAGACTGAGAGTCGAGATGACGTTCTGGATGTGTTGAATCAGAAAGAAGAGGCTCTTGTGAATCGCTTTTTTATCTATGGTTTTGAGAACTCCCTTCAGCATGGCGTTAATGCTAATGGTGTTAAAACGAATTCTTCTGAAAGGGTAATGATCGATGTGAAGGCAGACCTAGTGGACGATGGTGTGATTTTTTCCATAACCAACCCCCAGGTTAAAGAATTCCCTCGATATTTGAAGCAGCGATTTTTCGCTAATAGCAGGCCAGTTCTGCCCCAGGAACAGCGTAAGGGTTACAAAGGCTTGGGTTTTGCGCATTTTGCTATGATTGATAATCTCAATGAGTTGCCACTAGGCTCTCACGTCGAGTGGAAAGCTGATGGTAAGCAAGTAACTGTTGAACTCTATGTGAGAACTAAGCCCGAGGCCAAAGGGCTTGATATTCCTTTAGAATAGCCTGAAACACCTGGCATATCGCTCAAGAATGTCATTACGGCGCCGTCGGAGGCCCTCCGGCATAAGAATCCTTCTTAGGGTAGGTCTTCTACGATTGCATCGCTGTCATCATTCAGCCTTAGAGTGGTTCAATCGGTAGTTTTTTCGTTAAATCTGGTGAGAACGGATTTCAGTTTGCTCTGTATTTCCGTTTGATAGTGTGATGAATAGGCTTCCGTCTGATATCAGGACAGCCCATTTGTTGTTCTTCTCCAAATTGCTGGCTAGGAGTTCTAAATATTTTGGATCAAAAGAATGCACGATGAGCGAGTCAGCATGGTGAATGTCGTTGCTTCTGATTTCTTTCAATAAAATCTCTGGATCTTTGTAGGTGTAGACTTTTACTTGGTCGGCAGCTTTAGAGGCTTTGTGCAGTTTGCGGGCGTTGGGGCTGCCGACCTCAATCCAAAGTTTGGTGCTGCCACTGGCGATGTCATCGAGTCGAATGGCGGGCGCGTCGGGATCGCTAAGTCCGCCAGGAGAGAAGTTGAGGTCCTCCTGCGCGTTTAACACATAGGCGATCACTCTGGTGACGAGACAAATGTGAGTTTCCGAGGGGTGCAGAGCCGTCCGCAGGTCTAGCGGTTCATAAAAATTGCGATCAACATCAGAAACTTCTAATTGAAATCGAAATAGCGTAGCTGATGACATGAACTATCAGTCTACCCCAGAATCGCTTTCCTCGATATAAAGTTTATCACCTGCCGCTGTTGCTGCACCTAGCCCGATCTGTATGATAAGGCTAGGTCACTCTCTGTATTTATCGATTGAAATACCAGTGCAAAAATCCAATAAGTGCTATTGATAGAAAAGTTCCCACGACGCCATAGATAGCTCCTCGCGAGTTTGTGTAGGTACTGGTGAGCTCGTCAAACCTTTCCTCGTCAGTTTTTTTCGGACGTTTGGTGGGTTGTTTGACGGGGTGGTTAGTGGATTGATTTAACGGCGAAGACATAGGGCCTCCTGTGCTGCTAAAAGCAGCGCGAGTAAAAGTTTAGATAAAATTGTGTATGCGTAAGCTTATCTAAGCCGGAGACGGAGGCGCGCGTGTTTGTCGAACCGATCCACGAGTGGGTCGCTCAGCCAACTCAAAAACGAGAGCAGCATATTGGGAAAACGTAGCAAGAATTGAAAACGAATATGGCGACCTTAAAGTAGGCGTAGAAAATGGTGTCGCACTCCGAACGTCGCCTTGGAGCTGACTCCGAAGCACGCAAACTTGGGTCGAAGCTTCATGAACCTGGAAATAAGATTCGAAGATTCTCTCGGAGCCAAGCCCTTGAGATCGATGCATCCCGGTCGCAAAAAGCAAGACCGTTGCTAGCACAGAAATTTTAATAAAAAGTAAAAAGGAGGTGTTTTTCACAAAGCTTTCGTTTTGATAACTTCCCCTATTTTAGCACAAAAGGCATAGTTGCTAGGCCTGAATAATTAAATAACTTGTGTAGGCCACGTAAGCCACGAGAAAGACAAGACCTTCTCTTCGCGAAAGCTGTTTCCCGCTCTTAAAAAACGGCCAGCAGATAACTGCCACCCCAACCATAAAGGGCAAATCAAAGCTCAAAATGCTGCTATTGACCTGAAGCCCGCCCGGCACAATGGCTCCCGAGATGCCCACGATGGCCAGGATGTTGTAGATGTTGCTGCCGACCACGTTGCCCACTGCGATGTCGCGTTCACCCTTGAGCGTTGCCATGACCGAAGCGACAAGTTCGGGTAGCGAAGTACCCGCAGCAACGATCGTTAGCCCGATCACGGTGTCGCTCACCCCAAGGCTTTGAGCCAAAAGCACAGCACCCTTTACGAGTTGATCTGCACCAAACATCACAAGGCCCAGGCCAATGGCAACGAAAAGTAGGGGCAGCAAAATAGAGTTTTTCTTTAGAGCTCCATATTCTTGTTCGGACTCTTTTACGAGCTCGGCATTTTCTTTGCGATTTTGCCGTGCTTCGTAGATCAACCACACGGTATAGGCGATGATCAGGACGCAGAGTACGGCGCCTTCCCACTGCGCAATGCTGGAGTTCCAACTCATCGCGTACAGTAGGGTTGAGAAGGCAATCATCAACGGCACTTCACGGCGGATCATTTGAGAATGAATCACGAGAGGACTGACTAGGGCTGAGAGCCCAAGAATCAATAGCACGTTAAAGATGTTGCTTCCCACCACGTTCGAAATAACGATGTCGGCGTTGCCTCCAAAAGCGGCCTTTAAGCTGACAGCCAACTCGGGAGTGCTGGTGCCAAAGGCCACGACTGTGAGGCCGATGATGATCGGAGGAATGCCAAGGACTGCAGCTAACTTAGAGGCTCCGCGAACGAGAAGGTCTCCGCCACCGACAAGCCCCACCAAACCCAAAATTAAAAAAACTACAACGCTCCACATGGGACCATAATACGCGTCCTTAAAAACAAATCTAGGACCTTCTACAATTTACCTTACTCAAAGAAACGCACACTTCTCGCTAAAACACTTCAGGCCAACCTTAGCCCATAATCGATTTGTGCTAATATCATAAATCTATGATCCAATGGTTGGCTTTGATTTTGTTGATGTGCGGAGGCACTTCTTTTGCTGGTGAAGGGATGAATGCGTTTCAGCTTCGTCATCAATCTGTTTTGAAGAAAACTAAATATTCTGATTTTTGTGTCATAACAGGTGATGTCAATACGCATGAAAATACCTTCTCCGCTTGTAAAGGTGCATATTCTATTGATCGCATTGAGCTAATTGCTTCCGCATCAAAGCTTGTGACTTCGGTAGTTCTGATGGATTTAGTGCAGAGAAAAGTCTTGTCACTAGAGACAAGGGTTTCCGATGTTTTAAGTGAATGGAAAGACCTTGGTCCTAAATCTAACATCACCTTAAGGCAGCTACTTAGTTTCACGAGCGGATTAAGATCTCATAAGTGTACCAATAGAAATATAAACACGTTTAATGAATGTGTAGAAAAAATAAGGCTGGCAAAATTAGAATTCTCACCCGGATCTAGTTTTGACTACAGTGGTGTTCATATGCATGTGGCTGCGCAAATGGCTATTTATAAATTAGGCCTTAAAACTTGGAATCAGGTTTTTGAAAAGTTTAAAAAGAAATATGACGTTTTTTCAGAGGATTCCAAATTTTATAATATTAGAGGAAAAAAAGAGCTTAACCCCTTAGCCGCGGGTGGCTTGCATACAAGTGCTAGGTTATATGCAGAGTTTCTGTCAAAGTTGCTTAGCAAAAGTATTCTTAGCCAAAGTAGTTTTGAAATAATCTTTTCTAACCATACAAATAAGTTGTCTGTGCATCATTCACCCATTTCAAATGGTATCAAGGAGTCATGGGATTATGGGCTGGGGGTTTGGGTTGAGTGTGAAAATGCGACAGCTGATAATATGTCTGAATGTGGGCAGGTGCTTCGTTATTCAAGTCCCGGAGCCTTCGGCTTTTATCCTTGGATTAGCTCAGATTTGAAGCGCTGGGGGGTCATTGCTATGCGCGGAAAGTTCGGAATATTTAAGAAGCGTCCCGACGTATTGGGAATCACAATTGGAAGAGAATTTCATGAATGATTTGAGTTCGCATTCGGCCAATAGCCAGTTTAAAATTATTCCCTCAGGCATATTTTAAACTGGTGCCCGAGACTGGACTTGAACCAGCACCCCATTTCTAGGACAGGCTTCTTAG
>CAZXHL010000166.1:0-4554 GCA_964640545.1 uncultured Bacteriovorax sp.
GTAGTAGCGGACGAAATTTTGCAAGGTCTTTGGGGTCTTCATTCCCATCGGGGGAGAAGAAGATAAAGGCTTCGGAGTCGAGTTCTCTGAACGCATGTTGAAAAGCTTCACCTCGGCCTTTCTTACTTTGTGCGATGACGGGAATGTTGTGCTCTTTGAAGAATTCAATAGTTCCATCTGTCGAGCCGCCGTCCACCGCGACAATCTCATCAAATCCCGCCTCGGCACTAGGCGCGGGAAGCTGGGGGAAGATAATCTTAAGGCAAGGAAGTTCGTTGCGGGTGAGCAGGACGAGAGTTGTTTTCATGAGAGATCCTTCTGGTGTTCGGCAAACCAATGTATCGTTTTCTTGAGGCCATCGTCAAACTTCACTTTGGCTTGGTATCCGATAACTCGTTCGGCTTTTGTGGTGTCGCATTTTCTTCTGGGCTGGCCCGTGAGTCCTTGTGGATCGAATTTGGGCTGAATTTGTCTGCCGCGAATGATGGATACTTCTTCCGCAATTTTTTGTGCGGTTTCTTTGATCGTTGCTTCTTCGTCGGCTCCGATGTTGATGGGGTCCGCTTCGGCGTATCTTGCAGCACACTCCACAAGTCCCCTGGCAAAGTCATCGACGTATAAGAAAGAACGAGAATGGCTCCCGTCTCCCCAAACATGAAAAGTATCTTCTTGTGTTTCAAAGGCTTTTCGAATCAGGGCGGGAATGACGTGGGAACTTTTAGGGTTGAAATTGTCGCGTGGCCCATAGGCGTTGTAGGGGCGGGCTATGGCCACAGACATTCCGAATTCTTCGGCGTACTTCGCGCCTAGGTATTCTTCCATTCTTTTGGACCAGCCGTAGCCAGAGTTCGTTGGTTCGGGTTCGTCTTTCACGCCTTCTTCCTCGGGGGTGGGGATGGAGCAAAATCTGGGGTAGACGCACGCGCTGCTTGTCACAAGAAAGCGCTCCACCTTCGCTTCTTGCGAAGCCTTAATGACATTAAAAAATGTCGTAAGGTTTTCCTGAAAAATACTGGCAGGATGTTTGGCGTTGTATTCGAGTCCAGCGACAGAAGCTGCGAGGTTCAAAACGACGGGGCAGTCCTTGATGGAGTTTACGACTTGTTGGTAGTCCTGGAGGTCGCAATTTTTGACTTCGATTGAATCACGGATGTGCGAAAGAAGGCGTGGATTGTCTTGGCGGCTGAGGACGACGGGTCTGGCTTGTAATTTGAGGAGTTGCTCGACCAAATGGCTACCGATGAAGCCTGAGCCTCCAGCAATGGCGACACGCTTTCCTTTGAAAAAAGTCTGAGTGTCTGCATGAAAATCATCTTTTATGACGAGCGACTGATACACGCTGATTATCCTTTGAACTTGTCTTCAAGGCCGTGTTCTTTGAGGTCGCTGATGACCATGTCGCGAACTAGGGCGTCAAAATTGTATTTGGGTTTCCAGCCGAGTTTTTCTTTGGCTTTTGTGGCGTCGCCAATCAGAAGATCGACTTCTGTGGGACGGAAGTATCGAGAGTCGATCTCCACATAGTCTTCCCAATTAAGGCCGACCAAGCCAAAGGCTTTGGTCAAAAATTCTTTAATGCTCCAAGTTTCCCCAGTGGCAACCACATAGTCATCTCCGTGGTCTTGTTGGAGCATGAGCCACATCGCTTCGACATAGTCCTTCGCGTGGCCCCAATCTCTTTTGGCGTCTAAGTTTCCGAGATAGAGTTTCTTGTCTTTGCCTGCGAGAATTCTTGAAAGGCCGCGAGTGATCTTTCGCGTAACGAAAGTTTCTCCCCTGCGCGGGCTCTCGTGGTTGAAGAGAATTCCATTGGAGGCGTGCATGCTGTAGGCTTCTCTGTAGTTGAGAACCTGCCAGTAGCTGTAAACTTTTGCACAGGCATAAGGACTGCGTGGATAGAAGGGAGTTTCTTCATGCTGAGGAACGTGCTGCACTTTTCCGTACATTTCAGAACTTGACGCTTGGTAGAAGCGGATAGAACGTGATGCGCCCACGTTCTTGATGGCCTCGAGGAGTCTTAGGGTGCCCATGCCGACGATGTCAGAAGTGTAGATGGGTTCATCGAAGCTGACTCTTACGTGGCTTTGGGCTCCGAGATTATAAACTTCATCTGGTTCAGTGGTATCAATAATTTTCTCAAGACAGCTGGCATCGGCAAGATCTCCGTAGTGAAGATGAAGTTTGCGACCTTCTTGATGCACATCTTCAAAAAGGTGCATAATTCTTCCGGTGTTGAAGCTGGAAGATCTTCGAATGATGCCGTGAACTTCATAGCCTTTCTCGAGGAGTAATTCTGCTAGGTAGGATCCGTCTTGGCCTGTGATTCCCGTAATTAATGCTTTTTTCATTGGTTAAAAAACTCCATAACGGTGTTGGTGACGTGTTCGACTTCAGCTTTTGGCATAAGGGGGTGTGAGCCCCAGAAAAGTCCCCTGTCCATGATTTGGTCCGCGCCGTTTAAGCTTCCTGCGATTCGGTGGGGGATGTGTTTGAAGGCTGGTTGGCGGGCTAGGTTGCCGCAAATCACGGGACGGGTTTCGATACCATTTGATTCAAGATGACTTTGAAGTCCATTGCGAGTTTCGTTGTCTTTACAAAGAATGGGATATCCAAACCAAGTACACTCTGTGCCATTGGTGGGTTTCATAGGGGCTACATCCCCTGAGCTGATGAGCGAGGCTAGTGATTCATGCCATGCGCTAGCTATCTCTCTGCGCGTTTCGTTGAAACCTGCTAACTTTTTGAGTTGGTGTTCGCCAAACGCAGCGTTGATCTCCGTGGGTCGAACATTGAAGCCAGTGTTCACAAACATAAATCGTGGATCAATTTCTGGATGCTTGGCCTCTACTGCTGCGCGATTTTTCAGATGTCTTGTCCAGCCGTGAGCACGAAGGCAGCGAAGTAGTTCTGCAATTTCATCATCATTTGTGACGACCATTCCGCCTTCAATAGTTGTGATGTGGTGAGAAAAGAAAAAGCTATAAGTTCCCATGTCGCCAATGGTCCCTGCGAATTTCCCATGAGACTTAGTCCCAAGAGCTTCGCAGGTGTCTTCCATGATCCATAAGTTGTGTTTATTGGCGATGCTCTGAAGCTTAGACATTTCGACGGCGTTTCCAAGAACGTGAACAGGACAGATGCCCACCGTTTTTTCGGTGATGGCGTTTTCTACAGCGTTGAGATCCATTTGTAGAGTTTCAGGATCGCTATCAACTAGCACAGGGACTCCACCCGCTTGAACAATAGGCCAAATAGTTGTGGACCATGTCACAGCCGGAACAATAACTTCTAATCCCGGAGTGATTTGTCTGCGGCCGTTCGATGTCGGTAGGGCGTGATTGGCAAGAGCAAAAAAAGCAATAAGGTTGGCCGATGATCCAGAATTTACAAAAACAGCATTCTTGACTCCGAGGTATTCTGCGAATTGCTCTTCAAATTTAAAGCAGCGCTCTCCCATAGTGACGAAGCCCGATTTGAGCACGTCGATGGCAGAGTTGATTTCTTCGTCTCCGAAGGTACTGGCATTGAGTGGAACTTTAATCATAAGTAGGAAAGTCTTACCCCTATGTGGCGTCTTGCTCAAACTAACGAATGCATTTGAGGTCAATTTATTAAGCGTTCATATTGTGCGATCAAGGGCAGGACGCCTCGCATCATCTACCGAAGCGGCGTGCTTCGAAGCATCGCCTCACTCAAAATAAGCTCGGCAGTTCTCGTGGACCTGGGGATTGCGGGCCAGCTCGTCTTTGGGCATGAATACGTAGCTCTGATGTTGGGAATCCAAGTCTATGGGGCGAGTCCATGGTTGTGGGTATCGGTAAACTAGCGCCACATAATGGGTCGTGAGACCTTCTTTTTGGTAGAAGTTTTCATTGTAAATCTGCTCGAAGAAGCCAATGGGGGATAGGTCTTTGAGGCCAATCTCGGCCCCGAGCTCAGTCTTCGAGATACGCAAGGCCGCTTGATCAAAGCTTTCATTCTTTCGAATTCGGCCACCAGGAACAAAGTAAAAGCCTTTGGCTGGGGCATTGTTGCGGACGCCAACCAGGACTTCTTGCTTGTCATTTTCAATGACAAAATCAATTGAGACTAGCGGCCCGAGCTCTATGAGTTTTTGAAAATCTGAGTCTGAAAGCATTGAAATACACCTAACATGAGGGGTGAGCGTTGAAAATGATTTCACGAAATTGAGTCTCCGTGTTGGTTTATGGGGCCAAATCAATTATTTTGGGCGGATGCCATTTGTTTTGTATCTAGTGGGGCTGATCTCATTGGGGTGTTGGCGCTTTGCTCCGGCATTGCTTGAGCCCGGGCGCACGCTTGCCGCCTTGGATACTGACGCCACGGGAACAACGGGCTGGATCGCAGAGGTCAGTAGGCAGTTCCAAGAACAAGGCTGGTCAGTTTTTTCTCATGGTGATTTGATCCTGAATTCCAATATTGGAATTGGTCTGATGGAGCCCGCTCCGTCGCTCAATCCCCTATGGAGATCGCTATATATTCTACTAGGCGAATTTGTGCCTTTGGTGGATGACCGCTACGACTGGAGCATTG
>CAZXHL010000167.1:0-4538 GCA_964640545.1 uncultured Bacteriovorax sp.
CCAACTCCCCTGTTTTCATGCGGCCTCTACAACACTTCAGCGCGCACAGTTAAAAATACGGAGGCGCGGCGGGGAGACTCGGCAATATGCCTTCTCTCTGCTTTGAAAGGTCTAGTTTCTGCTTTTCAAGACTCATTATAAAACTTTGTAGTAAATGTTGTGCTCGCGAAAGAGTGAGGCGAAACTCACGTGTGAGCTTGGAGCTTTGCTTTAGTATTCTTGTGTAAGGGCGTTGCTTCCAGAAACTCTGCTGAGAGTTCTTTCCTAAATTTGGAGGATCATTGGATCCCGAATTGCTTTTAAAATAAAGACTCGTGACGGAGGCAGGTCGTCGTTTTCTGGCCCCCGTCACAAGTCGAACAACTTCTCCGGAAAGGGCTCGGATGAAGTTGTTGTAGAGCTGCCGAAATCTGCGAGACTTTTTTGGCAGCTTCACGATCAGATGCAAGTACGTTCCCCCGTTTAGCATCTGTTGAATACGGATTTGATTCTTCTTCGCGAGCTCATTCACTCGCTCTTCAATCTTTCGAAAGGAACCCAGCAGGGGCGGCCACGTCGATTTGGTCATGGCTTCGTTCATTTGAAGCACGACTTCAATGGGCTGATTTTTGCTGAGAGGGCGCTTTCCCTTTGGGTGTGAAGATTTCAGTAAGGCTCCCCCAAACATCACTCCACTTCTACCAAAGTAAGGCTTATTCCCTTTCATGTCCCTTAAAGTAGCGATGTTATTTTATTCTGTCAACGGCGGCAAAAAACTTTTTTCGATATGTAGTTTTCAGGTGGGAAGGGGTGTAGTCTCGATCTTGTTGTGACGGGCACTCCAAAAAAAGAAAAATCTCTGCTAGGCAAGGCAAGCTCGATGAGTGGGGCCGTGTTTTTAAGCCGCATTCTTGGTTTGGTCAGAGAACAGGTCTTTGCTTATTTCTTTGGTGCTGGGATGGTGACGGATGCTTTCCTGGTTGCTTTTCGTATTCCAAACTTATTGAGAGATCTCTTCGCAGAAGGTGCTCTCAGCGCAGCCTTTGTCACTGTCTTTTCTAGAGAGCAAGATCGTGAGCGAAGCCAGATGATGGCGAGAAATGTTTTACTCGCGCAGTCTTTAATCGTTGCTGTGTGCTGTCTTTTGATTTTTCTATTTTCGGAGCAGCTAGTAAGTTGGATTGCGCCTGACTTCGCTCGCATTGAAGGTAAGTTAGAGCTGACGACAACTCTCACTCGTTACCTATCTCCCTTTCTTTTGTTTGTAGCTTCAGCAGCACTCTCGATGGGTATTTTAAACTCTCTTGGATACTTTTTTGTTCCAGCACTAGGATCGGCTGCTTTTAATTTGGGAAGCATTCTTGTAGGGGGCGGCGCCGCTTGGGTTTTTCGAGATCAGGGGCTGATCAGCATGATCTCCGGATTTACCGTCGGTAGTCTCTGTGGTGGGGCACTTCAGTGGCTCGTTCAATGGCCTTTGCTTGTTAAAGAAGGTTATTCGCCAGTCAAAAACATTAGTCGGCTATTCTCTGGTGATGGAGTGGCAAAGGCATTTCAGGATCCAGCGCTTCGCAAAATTGCTTTGTTGATGGCACCGGCGGTCTTGTCAGTTGCGGCTGTTCAAATCAATGTGTTCATCAACACTGTGATCGCGTCCGAACTAGCTCAAGGGAGCGTGACTTGGCTTAACTTTTCTTATCGTTTGCTTCACTTCCCGCTGGGGGTTTTTGGTGTGGCTTTATCGGTGGCAGCGCTTCCCAGTTTTGCCAGGTTGTGGGCGGCGGGAGATGTGGCAAAGTTTCATTCAACTCTCCGGCAATCACTTAGGTTTACGTGGATTTTAGCTATCGGTTCAGCGGCAGGACTTGTGGCCTTTAGGGAACCTTTGATTGCTATGATCTTTGAGCATGGGCGATTCACTCGTGCAGATACTTTGGAGACAGCGGCCGCTCTGGCGGCTTATGCCTTGGCCTTGCCGGCATTGAATTCAACAAAGATTTTCGTTCAAGTTTTTTATGCTTTAGATAAAGTTTGGATTCCCTCCATTGTGGCGATCATTCTCGTTATAGCTCACTACTTTCTCGCCCGATTCCTTGGAGAACAGTGGGGGCACACGGGCCTAGCCTTGGCTATCGCGGCGACATCGACGTTGAATGCTTTAGTTTTAGCTCTTATTTTGCAAATCAAAAAATTCAGATTGGTCGATATGGAATCTTTAAAGGTTCTTGTGGGGGCTGTAGGTGGCGCCTTGGTCATCCTACTTGTTGACCTTACGGGGCTCACAAGAGTGCTTATGAACCTTCAGGAAGCTAGTTTTGTCTTCTTTGCTTTTTTGACTTTGTTCTTGATCTTGACTCTCGGTGCCGTGTTTCTACTCTGCGCTAGCCTGCCTTCAAAGGAGCTTCGCTCTGTTGTGGCAAAGGCGATTCGCCGCATTAAGTAGTTTTTTTCAATGTTAACGATGCAAATTTTCGATACTTTGCGGCGAAAACACACGTTGTGAATGGGGTCGGATTGATGCTAAAGTCTCTCGTATGCAAATAGATATTGGAATTCAAGAAAATCATCGAAAAGAAATCGCTCAAGGTCTTAGTCACTTGCTTGCCGATTCCTACACACTTTATTTAAAGACTCATAACTTTCATTGGAATGTAACGGGACCTATGTTCCAAACTCTCCATGTTATGTTTGAAGGACATTACACAGAACTTGCAACGGCTGTTGATGAAGTCGCGGAACGCATTCGTGCTTTGGGACAATTTGCGCCAGGTAGTTATGCTCAATTCCAGGAATTGTCGACGATCAAAATTGGCGACGGAGTTCCGAAGGCTGAAGAAATGATTCGCGAGCTTGTTGAGGGACATGAAAGCGTTGCTAAAACGGCACGTAAAGTTCTTCCTGCTGCTGAGGCTGGTGGTGATGAAGTGACTGCTGACCTCGTTACACAAAGGCTTCAGATCCATGAAAAAACAGCATGGATGCTCCGTAGCTTGCTCGCCTAGGGCTCGACAGTTTGCTCGCCTGAGGCTCGACAGTCTTTTAGCTTAATTCTAAGTAACATTAGGCTAGGTAAAAGAAAGCAGAGTGGCTAAAAGCCGCTCTGCTTTTGTCGTTTTAAAACTAGTTTCTTAGACGAGGGCTGTTTTTGAATAGGTAAATCACGCTCCAGCAGAGAGCGGCTGCGATTGCTGTCGACACCCCGAAGGCTATCGCGAATGATATTTCACCACGGCCAAGGATAGATGATCGAAAACCTTCAATCAGATAATAGAGCGGGTTGAACATTGAGATAGTATTCCATGGAGAAGGAAGCTGCTGGACTGGGTAGAAAAGTCCTCCAAGGTAGATTAGTGGCATCAAAAGAAAGTTTGTAAATACGGAAAGAGAATCAAAACTCTTGGCGTAAATCGCTGAGATCAATCCAAACTGTGCGAATAGAAACGCTGACACAAGTGCCATCGCGAAGGCCCGAACAGGAAAAGCCCAGGGCATCCCCGTAAAGAATATTGACACCAAAAGAATAACGGCACACACCGCAAGGGCTCTAATGATCGCAGCTATCGAGTAGGCTAGCATAAACTGAAATGGGGTAAGCGGTGTGACGAGTAAGTCTGCGATGTTGCCTAGATACTTTGAGATGAATAGAGAACTAGAAGTGTTGGCAAAGGCGTTGTTGATTACCGCCATAAGTGCAAGACCTGGAACAACGAATTGAATGTAGCTAATGTCTTCCCAAAAGGAGATTCTGCTTCCAAGGCTGACCCCGAAAATTAACAAATAAAGGGTGGCGGTTACGACTGGAGCTAGCAGAGTTTGTCCTGCAACAGCCCAGATTCGTAGCATCTCTTTCTTGAGGAGTGTGGCAAAGCAGCTAAAGCTTGAGAAATTCTGTCTTTGAATGGCGTCGACGGTGCCCATGGAGTCTGACCTAGTATTGGATATAGGGGTCATCCTTTGCGTCCTTCTTCTCTGGTGAGCGATAGAAAGGCTTCTTCTAAATCGCCTTTCTGCATGTCAATATCAATAATTTCTCGGTCAGACTTCGCAAGATCTCGAATGACGTGATCAAGTGAGTCGCCTTCCTTGAGGCAGACATTGAAATCTTCACCCGTGGCGAAATTAACAGTGAGGTTGCGGCGATTAATTTTTTGGATCAGAGATTGAGTCTTATCGAGTGCGACTAATTCTCCGTGGTGCATGATGCCAATGCGGCCGCAAAGCTCTTCGGCCTCCTCAATGTAATGCGTCGTAAGAAGGACTGTCGTGCCTTGCTTGTTGATGTCGCGCACGAAGTCCCAAAGAGCCACACGAAGTTCGACGTCCACTCCGGCAGTGGGTTCGTCCAGAATCAATAGTTTTGGTTTGTGAATCAAGGCCTTCGCGACCATAAACCGTCGCTTCATCCCGCCAGAGAGTCCCATCATCTTTTTATTGAGGTGGGGTCCGAGCGCAAGGCGATCGAGGAGAAGGTCTCTCCATGCTGGATCGATCTTGACGCCATAATAGCCGGGGTGAAGATCCAGCATTTTTCCGACGGGAAGAAAGTTGTCGATGACGAT
>CAZXHL010000168.1:0-4433 GCA_964640545.1 uncultured Bacteriovorax sp.
TGGTTTGCGATTAGGACTATGGGGGTGAATGGCAAGCGCCAGCTTGCCAGAGGGGAGCTGCGCTCCCCCTGTCCTGAGAAGCAAATCCAAATATTTAGAATGATTGAGGACTTGGGCCTCTAAGGCTTTTCAACTTTTTACCGCGCACAGTGAAATTTAACCGTTCATCAACCTGGTTTGCACTTGGCTTGAAGCGTAGATAGCAAAAAGGCCTGCGGGCCAGTGATTGCCCGAACGTTTCCACCCGCCAAACGGTAGCTTGCTACTCGCGCCCGTCGTGGGACGGTTCCAATAGCAAAGTCCACCCTCGATCTCATCCGCAACTTTGTGGAACATAGTCTCGTCTCCACCAAAAAGTGAAAAGGCCAATCCAAACTTCGTAGAGTTTACATTCGCAATAGCTTCTTCAAGCTCTGATGTTTCACAAAAGAAAATATCAGGCCCAAAAATTTCATGAGTTTGATAAGGCGATTTAGCATTCGCCTCTTTCACATAGTGAATGGAAGGGGAAACATAGTAGCCATCTGGCAAAGGATTACGATTCTTGCGAGTTACCCCATCCAAAACCTTGGGGCGCATAATACTCTCAGCACCCTCTGAAACTGCGATATCTGAATATCTCAAAAACTTATCGCGTGCCTGCTCACTGATGATCGGCCCCATGTAGGGTTTGGGATCGTCAGCAAAGGGGTGGTTAATGATGAGATCTTTCGCAAGAACATGCACTTGATTGATGAGTTCATCCTTGATCGAAGGATGAACATAAACTCTGGAAAGAGCCGTGCATCTTTGCCCTGTTGTAAGGAAAGAGGACTGGATCAAGTCTTGAGCGACCTGCATCACATCAGCCCCCTCCCAGACAATGGCGGCATTTTTTCCGCCCATCTCTAGAGCGACAATCTTCTCAGTCTTTTCAGCGAGCTTATTTTGAATCTTGGCACCAATTTCATAACTAGTTGTCGCCAAGACTCCATCAATCCCTGATTGCCCCACCAATCGCCCCGCAATGTCACCATCTCCCTGAAGCATTTGAAAAACTCCTGTTGGGAATCCTGCAGCTTCGGCAGCCTGTGCATAAACCTGTGCACTATAAGGCGCCTTTTCAGACGGCTTCAAAATACAAACGTTCCCCATCATGAGCGCAGGGATAATATGCCCATTACTTAAATGCGCTGGAAAATTAAACGGTCCAATCACAGCTAGAACACCCTTGGGCCTGTAGTGGATTTCTCCTCTACCTCCAGGCCCTAGATCTAATCGCTGAGTCTCGACAAGTTTGCGAGCATCCTGCACAGTAATATCAATCTTCGCCTTCAGAGCCTGAGCCTCACCGCGACATTCATCGATCGGCTTTCCAATCTCTATCGCAATAACTCTAGCCATTAACTCTTTGCGTGCGAGCAATTCTTCACCAAATTTATTGAGAACAGCAATTCTTTCCTCGAAAGACTTTCGCCTCCACTCGGGATACGCCTTTCTAGCAGCAAACACAGATTCTTCAATGTAATCTTTCGAAGCACTTACTTCTGGCAAAACCCATTCAAAGTTTGCTGGAGATTTCACCACCCAAGATACACTCGCGGAAGTAGGGATTTTCCAAGCTCCATCGACATAAGAACCTAGGAACTGAATGTTTTCGTCTAATACTTTCAAAAGTGGAATCATAATTTTCTCTCCCGAAATCTAATCATAAAGGTAAAAAATACATCTCTGCGTTTGATTTGTAAGCTACAGCATCAGCCTGATCTTCTGTTAGAAGAACATTCTTAGCGTTGACTGTAAATTTGTCTTGAATGATATGAACCTTCCCTCGGCTCACGGACATCAAATACCCCGACTGGCTCGAGGCTTTCGCAGGCTTCTTAGCCTTTGCCTTTTCCATCTCAACTTTTACGGTCTTGGTGTCTTTTACTGGCTTTATCTTTTTGGTCTTCGCAAGATAATGTGGACCCCCGTCGAAGGGATCGATCATGTTTTCATACTTAAAACCAATTCGAGTGAGCATATCTCTCACAGGTTCCGTCTCTGGGCCAACTTCGCCAATAGCCTGTCTCGCCTCACCAGCTAACATGCAAGTGTAGATATCTCCCTCTGGAAACAGCGCCGCAAAAAACTCTTTATTCTTTCGAGACAAACGATCGGCCTCTGCATAACTCAAATTCGTAAACTTTCGACCGAGCTCCTCCCAAATTGGAGACTCGCCCCGATCATTAAAAGGAGGCATCAGCTCCGCGAGCACTTCGTCACCGAAGTCCTCAGGCCTTGCAGAGATATACATAAATCTAGCCCAACTTAAAAATTTTCCGAGTCGCTCTTTATGACCGCGGTAGTCCGGCATCAAGACCAAACCACCGATCTCTGTCGGTCCATCATGATCAAAACCAAGCCTAAGAACTTGGTGCAAGAATCCAATATGAAGACTCTTAGAGACCTTCTTCTTTTCTAGAACGCGGAAAAAGGTGTGAGGTTCATCAGGAGTTCCATGCTTAGCGATCAAAGAGCTTGTGCCCACAATTCTTTTCTTGTCGAGATCCTCTAAAACAAAGAGATAACGACCTTTGTCCAAAAGCCTCTCTTTTTCTTTGAAACTAGAAATAGAAGCCTGAATCAACTTTCCAAGGCTTGTTTTATCAGAGGGGAGATTCAGAAAAACCGCCTGCTTCGACAGGCGGTATAGATCCTCTAAGTCTCCAGACTCGACACTACGAACTCGAAACACAAGAAAATTCTCCCTCGTTTGCAAGCAAGACTTTTTCTAAAACTTCCATCGTCTCAAGCCAATGAGATTCCTTGATCACACCAACAGCCGGCAAGAATCTCAAGCAAACAGGAGCCTTCCCTGCACTAAAGCCCAGGACTCCCGCATCAAACATTTTTAGAAGTAAGCTTTTGATCGTCTCAGCTTGTCCGTCCAAGACCTCCATGGCGATCATGCCGCCAATAATGTTCATTTTTCCAAAGCCAAATTTTTCGCCGTAAATCTCTCTGCGTTTATTCCAGTCATGAATGATAAATCTTTCGAGCTCCTGAATTTTTCCTGAAGGGCCGAGGTATCCATCTTCGCTTAGCATCTCTATCGTCTTAGCTCCCATGGCAAGGCAAGCGCCTGAAGCGGCAAACGTTCCCGCAATCAATCCAGGCTGTGGCTTGTATTCATCGGTCCACAAAACCGCTGCTGCATGCAAAGGTTTTGCCACAGTCACAACGTCGACGTATTTTCCAATTTCTAATCTCTGAAATGCATACAACTCACCAGTGCGGCCAAAGGTCTGCACTTCATCCAGCCAAATCGCCAAACCTTTTGACTTGGCATACTCAAGAATAGCGACCCACCATTCGCGTGGAGCTTGGCGGAAGGCCCCGCCCTCACCTTGAACCGGCTCAAAAACAAAAGTGCTGTAGAGTTCAGCGTCTTTTGAAAGAATCTCATCAAACTGTCTCTTGGTCGTTGCAATGTTGTCATCAACCGTGACTTGATCATCATAAAAATCAACATGAGAGAACTGGTCGAAGGTAGGTTGTCCGACCCTGTATTTGGGCTCATCCGTAAGCTCGCCCATTGTGGAGCTGCGGCCCGCAAAACAATTCCTAAAAGAAATCGCTTTATAGGCTGGAGCTTTCTTTTGTCTGCAAATCTTCAAAGCAAGTTCATTTGCCATACTTCCGCAAGTGGTCAACCAACACTGAGCGACTTCAGACTTTGCCTCATCACTCAAATGCTTCTGCCCAGCTAATTCTCCACGAGCTCCACGAACTAGTAGCTCAGAACATTCCATGGCTTCTTTTCCTGGCATCAATGTGCCCTGCATCGTTGGAGCCTTTAACGTTTTCTTCAAAGCCGTAAGCATCAGAGTGGGATGGTTGTGCCCAAAAAGTGAAACTCCAATGCCCGTTATCATGTCCAGCTTCACAGAGCCATCCATCATCTCGATGTAAGGACCAGAAGCACGGCCCGTTGGCATCATAGGAAAAAGTAAAGGACGCCCTCTAATTTCACCCATACGATGAATCGCCGTATCGGACTCCATCTTCTTATTCGGGTCTGCCGCACGGATGCCATCACATCCCTGAAGTGCTGCTGAAATTTGCTGTGAAAACTCTAAAAAATTTGGATTCATACTAGGGCGTAGCCTAGCTCAAGCTGGAGCGCGCATCCATATGTGTCTAAGATTTCGGGATAGCTCTAAAAAAGGAGAATTTTGCCCAGCCCCTCGCAACGCAGCGCGGAACAAGTCCTCTCTAACCTTTTAAACAGCCTCTACTGGGGAACCTAAAACTATTGATGAGAACTGGAACTGGACCGAGAGCGAGCATGCCTCCTCAATTCGTCCTCATGATAAACCTGAGTCACGGAATCCGGAGTGTTAGGAAATCTATATCCACTAGGCGCAGCTAACTGAAACTTCTCCGGAAAACCCGATGCCATATTTTTA
>CAZXHL010000169.1:0-4361 GCA_964640545.1 uncultured Bacteriovorax sp.
AAGGAATTTCGAAGAAGTTTCGAGTGGGCAAGGTCGAACTCGCCTAGCCCTCAGGAAGTCGCATCTTGAAACGCTCCGTCTGGCATCTGATCGACTTGAAGATACTCCTCTAGATAAGCGATATTTCACAAGTGATACTTTGGCTATCAATGTTAAAAACCTTGAGCAGGCTCGAGCGTTTATCCGTAATTTTAAGAAGGAGCTAGGATCCATCTTGGAGTCTGGCGAACAGACTGAGGTCTATCAAGTGGCTCTTCAATTATTCCCTCTTAGCAAGCCCTTAGAAAAGTCGTAAACATAAAAAAAAGATCGTCTTCTCTGTTGGGAGAAAACGATCTTCCTATAGTGGATAATGTGGTGTTTGTAGGGGAATTAATTGATTCCGTCGGAGAAAGACTCTCCAGCTTTTGCTTCAAGTGTGCTGTATCTAGAAAAGCTTGCGATGAGGCAATTCTCGTAACCAAACTTGTTGTTCGATTTTTCACAGATAAATTTTACGTGTCTAACGATTTCTCTTTCGCCAAGACGAGGCTGGGTGCGAATGTCGCCGCCTGGCTGGTCGTCACGGCCGTTGCGGTATGAAAAACGTGCAAGGATTGGTTTCGCAGTGATTGAAGCTACGAGGTTGATTGTGTCGTGTGAAGGGGACATGTGTGGATCTTTTGCAAGGTCCTCGACCTTGATATCTTCAAATTTTGTAAGAAGTTCAGCGTAGTAGCTAAACACTTCTTCTTGTGTGTAGTAGTGCTTGATTGCAATGCGGTTGACAAGCTGTGCTTCGAAAGCCTCAACGTTGTTTTGCTCAAGTGCAGATGCTGCTTGAAACAAAGTCTTCTCGGCTGGGTTGTTACATGCGGCAAGTCCCAAAAGTCCTACCAATACTAAAATATTTTTCATTTTCATTTCTCCTTATGCGCGCCTCAAATCTGGACACAGCGAGTTATCTAGCTACATTGTAACAAGGCGTCAAGGAATCAATTATTAGGTAAAAGACAATAAATACATAAATTTAGTTACTTTTCTGCCTCTTGAATGATTTAAGGTTTTTACAAAGTGTTACAAAAATGAGGATGGTCAAAGGTCTAAATTTGAATGAGATGACACTGAAGAGAGGAATATTTGCGGCTTAGAAAACATTGCGTACTGAAGTTTTTAGAGCCCGATAGGTACTGCGAATTTTTCCCGTTTGCATATCCATGAGATCGCCGATATCTCCGAAGTAAGATGATTTTGAACGGCTAGATCTTCTTCGTTTTTGAAGAGCATCTTTCGTGGCTAATAGTTTCGTAGAAGATTTTTTGCTAACCTTCTTCCCTACTTTAGGGGAAGGCTCTGGTCCGTTCAAACCTAAGCAGATCATCAAAAGAAAAATCTAGATCTTCATCAATTTCTCTTCTCGACTCATCTCCATCAAAGCCTCTGTCAAAATGATTTCGATCTAAGATATCTACTCTGCGAGGTTTAGTGGCGTCTCTGTCGGCCGCAGGAAGTCGTGAGGTTTTCTCAGAGTTCCTAGAAGGTTTAGGCTGTTTCTTTGCTTTTTTTCTGGGGGAAAGATCAAGGACCTTTGGGCTTTTGAAGCAAAATGTTGGTAAGTCTAACATCTCAGTCGGTAGCAATTTTCTAAATCGTCTGTTGGTTAGTTTTTCTACGATAAACTCAATACATTTCTTCCAGGCCTTTTTTTTGGTCGGCTCGTAGGACTTGTCATAGTATCGTTCGCCTTCAATATCACAGACGACGCAGCAAGAGACATCGTTGTTCCCGCCGACAGCCCGCCGTTCATTAAAGAAATGTTTGTATTTCACATTAGAACTCGAGCAGTCATGGGTGGGCAATGCCTTCTTAATCGCTGCGAGCAGCTCTTGATTCATGATGACCTTCTCTAGATATTCACTTCGATCTGATCTTGAACTTTTAATACTGTTATTCATAGTTTCTCCCCCCAGGGCGTTATACCTTTTCTTTACTTTGGTTCTCCTGAGCAGGTTAGCTATTGATGGTTCAACAAGTTGTGAGCGATTAACAGGATTTTAACTACTCATAGAGAGGATATTCTTCGACTTTGAATGGTCTGTAAAAGTCATAGTTTCTATCTAAGAGATAGCTACAGGGTATGTTTCAAATTTGAAGCGGTGGGGCCGTGATCTTCTTAAGCTGAGAGCTTCAATTGGCAGTTGCAGGCGAGCAGATTTCGTTGAAGGAGCTAGACATCGCCTCAATGAGGGGGTCGGTCTTGCTTGCAGTATGGCAGCTAAGCCAAAGTCTGTGTTGCCATAGTCCATCATCTGGACCAAAGGTTTTTAGCTTCTTTTGTTTGAGTTCATCCGATAGATAGATCTTCGGTAAAAAAGACATCCCGACCTCATCCAGAATTGATCGAGTGAGCGATTCAATTACATCACTTTCGAAGACGGTACGGCCTTTGAGTGATTTGCTGTCGATGAAGTTGTTGATCTCAGATCGGAGCTTAAAGCCTGCGGGGGGAAGCACCCAGCACGGGAGTTCATTTCCGAGCATATCTTTTAGGTGTGATTCAATGGTGGCGAAAATATCTTTGGAGCCAGATTTCTTCTTGCAGAAATAGATAAGGTGAACAGGAATTTCTACTTTCGACAGATGATTCAGCTCGGGATCAATCAAAGAGTGTTGGGTAACCAGTATGTCGAGTTCGCGAAACTTTAATTGATTCGTTAGCTTCTCGTGATCTCCTTTAACCAAATATACGGTGGGGCGAATGATGCCTTTGAAGCTATTGAGAAAGTGGCTCACAACTTCAACGATGAAAGAATTGGCTATTTCATGCGAAACCCCAATATAAATTTTCCTAGCTGCAAGATGGGTTTTTTGAGTCAAGATGTCATGCATCTCTTCGGAGAGTTCGAACATTTTTCTACAGTATCCGTATACGACTGTGCCCTCGGTCGTGAGTCTATTTTTTCTTCCAACTTTGATGAAAAGTTTTACTTGAAGAAACTCTTCAAGCACTTTGAGCTGACTGCTCAGTGAGGGCTGACTGATCTGGAGATGATGAGAGGCTGACGTAACTCCATCCGATTTAACGGTCATATAAAAATAATAAAGATGATTGAAGTTATACATCGACACAGCAATATCTCAAATAGAGTGGGGCCATGTTTTTGGATGCTAGTCTTGGTTGGCGAACCAACACAAAGGAATTGGGTGTTTTGGGCATTCATGTTCGTTTCACATTAAATGAATTGACGGGGAGGCTGCTAGAGCCCCTACGGGCTCTAGCTCACTGTTAGCTACCAGGTCCGGCCTTCATTGTGTCCGTAGGTTAAGAAGTGGTACTGCGCACATCCGGTTAAAAGTGCTGTGTTTGTTCCATAGAGCTGCTTGCACACTTTGTAGACATCTCGGTATCTGTTTAGGTAGGACGCTGCGTGGTTCTGGATTTCTTGCTGATTTTGATCTCCGAAATGTGTACCTCTTGATCTTTCCGTAGGTCCATTGCCTCGTTGTTGGACGGGGGCGGGCGCTGGAGCTGGTGCCGGAACGGGAGCCGGTGCTGGTGCTGGTGCCGGTGCAGGCGCTGGTGCCGGATTATGGCGATTGAGGCTGGCGAGAAAATTTAGAAATTCAATAGAGTTGTCTAGCATTTCATGACAGGCTTGCACGGGCGCTTCTGTGTTTCCTCTTTGGATGAGTTCTTGATAGTCGGCACTGCCTTCAACGCTGGAAACCGGTACTGATTTTTCCTGAAGTATTCGGATGGCGTTTTCGATTCTTTGGTATTCAACAACGCTGTCGCATTCCGCATATGAATAGAAAGTGGGGTGGGTATATTTTTCGTTCTCGATGATTTGTTCGACCCCCGCCGAGTTGTTGAGGTGAACCGCTTTTATCTGATTTTTATATTTGCTCAGTACGCTTGTTCTAGCAGCACCGCCGCCACCGTTGGAGTGTCCGACAATGACAATTTCACTGTTTTGATTTGCGCCTAGGGCATCCAAGATCTTGTCAACGTTTTGCACGTCTTCATTGTTCTTAAGCGCTGTGCTCCATTGTTTTTTATTTCGATCTACGCTGCTGGGACAAGCTACAGAATAGCCTTGTTGAATGAAGCTTTCGATGTAGCTTAGTTTACTTTCTTTTTGGGTCCATCCAGATGCAGATCCTCCGCTGCCATGGAAACAAACTAAAATTTTTGCAGAAGATGCTTTGTGAATTAGGACATCGACTTTGCCGGAGCAGGTCTTACAATCGATTAGTTGGAGGTCCCGGCCTTGAGCCTCGAAGCCTGGCTCATTTTTAAAGTTAGTTTCTGTGACCAGATCACAGCCGGTAATGAGGCCAAGTATAAAGCTTAGACCAATAGTGGAGATAATTTTTTTCTT
>CAZXHL010000170.1:0-4344 GCA_964640545.1 uncultured Bacteriovorax sp.
CAAAGGCGAGGCCGAAGTGACTCTCAATGACGAAATTCACAAGCTCAAAGCTGGCGAACATATATATATTCCACTCGGCGCCAAGCACCGCATTGCAAACAGCAGCAAAGAAGCTATCGAATTTCTAGAAGTCCAAACAGGCACTTACTTCGGCGAAGACGACATCGTTCGGTATTCGGATGATTACGAAAGGACTTAAGCTATGAAGGGCATCATTCTAGCCGGAGGCTCCGGCACCAGACTTTATCCACTCACAAAAGTTGTGAGCAAACAGCTCATGCCGGTCTATGACAAGCCCATGATCTACTACCCGCTTTCCAACCTTATGGGTATGGGAATCAAGGAAGTGGCTATTATTTCTACTCCCGAGGACTTGCCGAGATTTGAGGCATTGCTCGGAACGGGTGAGCAGCTCGGAATGAAATTCGAATACATTGTGCAGCCAAGTCCAGACGGACTGGCGCAGGCCTTCATTCTTGCGGAGAGCTTTCTTAAGGGTGAGTCTAGTTGTCTTGTTTTGGGCGACAACATTTTCTACGGATCTGGCTTGCACGGCGATTTCAAAGCTTGCGCAAGAAAAGTCGCGACCGAAAATCATGGCGCAGCCGTCTACGGATATTACGTCCAAGATCCTGAGCGCTATGGTGTAGTGGAGTTCGACGATTCCAGAAAAGTTGTAAGCATTGAGGAGAAACCCTCAAAACCCAAATCAAATTACGCAGTCCCAGGAATCTATTTCTATGATTCCAGGGCTAGCGAATTTGCCAAGAATCTCAAACCTTCTCCACGGGGCGAACTCGAGATCACAGATCTCAACATGTGCTACCTCAATGAAGGCACGCTAAGTGTTCAGCTTATGGGCCGTGGTGTTGCTTGGCTCGATACGGGCACTCATGAATCGCTTATTGAAGCTGGTGAGTTCATATCCGTCATCGAGAAACGTCAAGGCCTCAAGGTAGGATGCATCGAAGAAATCGCTTTCAATGAAGGCTTCATTGCCAAGGAACAACTGTCGAAGCTCGGCGAAGAAATGCACAAGAACAGTTATGGCCAATATCTGCTCAAACTCGCAAGCGAAGGACGCAAGCGCTAACGCCTAACTCGCTTTATCCTTAGTGACAGCTTCAATCAAAATACTTTTTATGTAGCGCTGATAGGGAATGTTTCTTTTGTTGGCCGCAGCGACGAGCTCGTTTTTGAGTTCAACTGGAACTCTAATGTTGATTTTGGCATCCGAGTAGGCGCTTCTGATGCGTTCTGTGAGTTCCTCATCAATTTTATAGCCGCGCTCTTTGGCGTGCTCGCGAAGTCGCTTGAGTTTATTTGAAGAAGGCATTTTTGAATCTCCTGCTTGGGAACATCGTGATCAGCTGAATATGATATCCACGAAATTGAAATGGTATGATGTAGGGATAGCCGTTGAGTTCCACAAGAAATGATTTTTGAAAAAATCTCGCTTTGCTCGGACTTTCGATGATCTCGAAACATGCATTTTCTATCTCTTTAATTGCATCCATAAAGCCAAACCCCCCACGCTCTTTAGACTGCCGAAGTTTTTGATCTTTAGCTTCGCAATACAAGAGCCAGTAGCTTTGATTATAGCGTTTATCTGTATATTTGTCCATACGTTTGTGCGCACATAAATTTACTTGCGTTATTATATGCTTAGGCCGCCTGCGCCTAGTCGGCGTAGCTACTCCGCACACACGCCTTTGCTATTTTTGTGCCACGGTCGCGGCATGTAGATACAGGTATCGCATACTTGTATCTGGCACCTTTCATCGGGTAGGCTGGTTCCGAACAAGGAAGAATGATGAAGCTCACCGAAACACCTCTTAAAGATTGTTACATCATCGAAACCCGTGTCTTCGGCGATGACCGCGGATTTTTCACCGAAACATACAACGAAAAACTTTTCAAAGAACACGGTCTTCCTGCAAATTGGGTGCAAGACAATTGGTCCCACTCCAACAAGGGCGTGCTAAGGGGCATGCATTTCCAGAAGGGCGAACATGCTCAGGACAAATTGGTGCGTGTTATTAGGGGTGCAGTCTATGACGCCGTCGTGGATATCAGGCCCGATTCTCCGACTTACGGGCATTCCTATGGGCTCGAGCTCAGCGCCGAAAACAAGTTAGCCCTGTATGTGCCTGCAGGTTTTGCCCACGGCTTTCAGGTCCTCCAAGATGGCACCGACTTCATGTACAAATGCAGCAAGCTCTACGCTCCCGAACACGAGGGCGGATATATGTGGAACGACCCCGCTTTCAAAATTGATTGGCCCCTTCGCCAAGGCCTTCAGCTTAGTGCGAAGGATGAAGTGTTCCCTAAATTTGCGTAGCTCGCCAGATACAGGTATCCGATACCTGTATCTGGCACCGTAACCAGGTGAAGTAGAAAATCTTTCCCGTCATCCGTCAGCTCCAGACAGGTCTTGCTGCGAAAGTCGAGATAGCCTGCCAGGAGGAGCAAACTTTTGATGCGTGTGATCTGGAAGAGATCGAGTTCGTTGCGGGGTGCTTCGTAATAGATGTTGGATTTATAAAATTTCTCCCAGAGGTATTTGCAAAGATCGGGCTTGAGATTGCCTGTTTGTGTGGGGCGAAGCCCAACGTTATCTCGCGCCAATTCTAGGAGAGAAACGGCCTCTTTGAAAATAGATGTTTTCTGAATGCTCTTCGCGTCTTCAAAGCTCACACAAAAGAGCGGATGCTTTTGTGCATACGGAACTTCCAATGATGTCGCCACGTCATAAGGCGAGAGATGAAGTTTTGAGAGAAGTTGGAAATGCTTTTCTAGCCCAGGATGCGACGCCCGAGCCGCTTCTAACTCTTGATTGAGGCGATCATCCTTTTTTGTTTTGCCGCGAGCAACGTTGGACTTTTCAGCAGCTCTCGAAGTGGGAAACTCAATCACATTTGAGGATTTTGATTGAAACTTTTTCTTAAAATTCATAGGAAGCTCAAATCCCTACCAGAGGCGTTTTAGATTGCCAACGCCGATCTTTGATGGCCGCGGTATCGGATACCGCAGGGGCTCCCACGAACAAAGCAACTCAGGCGAGCATTCCTGCTACTTGGCTAGAGTTAAAATTTGAGTGTTATTTTTAGGCAAAGCCTTAGAAAGTAACCTCGTTTATGAACCTTTTTTCTCCGTAAGTACCATTTTATACTCAAGTAAATCGCCACAAAGACGATAAAGCCTATGTCTGTTGGGATCATAGGCACCTCCTTTCGAGAGGTCTACCGCGGCGATCAAAATATGACATTTAGTCATATTTTATCTCGCACGCGGGTGCTTGGGCCGGCCTGGCGCTCCGTCCGTGGGAGCCGGACTGGCCCTTGCTATTTCAGTGCCATCGAAAGGTGACCAAACGTCACTCTTCGCCGCGGTAGGGATACCTTGATCACAACAAACGCAGAAGCTATGCTACGGCGCAATGAAAAGAGAAGTCGCTTTTAAATTGGGCAAAGAGTTACTTGGCCCACTCGGCCGGCGTGCTTTTTTCTTCGGACTATTGCTCGTGTTTCTTGCCAATACGAGGGTCTTCTCCACAAATAGCGCCGTCACCTGGGACGCGCGTGATGAAATGTTTTTCTATTTCCGCTGGCTGGGTTCAGCCTTTCACGGCGGCTACTTCGGCGACTTTATTCCCAACATTGCCTCGGGATATCCGATAGGAGCCAATCCTCAGGCCGGTGTTTATAATATTTTCTATGCGCCGTTTTGGATTGTCTTTCCGGACTCCGTCTTGAGCATCAACCTGCTTTATCTGTGCTTACAGTTCGCCATTTTCACGGGCTCGTATTTGCTCTTTTATACACTGCGATTTGCTCCAGTGCTTTGCTCGGTGGCGGCCTTGTCGGTGGTGGCCAATGGATTTGTCACAGGACACGCAAGTCACTTTTCCTATCTATCGACCTACCTGGGCTGGATCGTCTGTTTCCTCGGAATTTCTCTCGCCTCGGGAAAATCAGGAAGCTCGGGAGACTCAGAAAGCTCAAGAGGAGAGCATTATTTTTGGGGGCTTCTATGCACTGTTCTGGGGGTCTACCACATGGCGACCTCAGGCTATCCAGGGCTTTGGATCTCAGGGGCACAGATTTACATTTTGGTGCTCGTCTATCTTCTATTCACCAAAAGATTGAATGCCAAGGCGATCGGCGCACTAGCCCTAGGCGGAGTCATGGGACTTGTCTTTGCGATGCCGGCGCTCATGCACTTTTTAAATCAACTCAGTTTGTGGCCCCGAAAAGCAGGGGTGTCTGTCGAGGAGCTTCTGGCCAATGCTCTACCCGCGGGAGCATTGGCGAATTTCTTTTGGCCTTATTTGGATATGGGCGA
>CAZXHL010000171.1:0-4337 GCA_964640545.1 uncultured Bacteriovorax sp.
TACCGAGCCTTACACGTCCTACGTGGTGACGAATACGTTTTTGAGGAGCCCTAGGATAATCAATAATTCCAAAACCACGGCCGCCAATGTGGCAGTGACTTCCTAAATCACAACCATCACCCAGAATACAATCATCCTCAATGATACTATAGGCCCCAATGTGGCAGTTTCTTCCGATCTGCGCACGCGCGCCAATTTTCACCCCTACTTCAATGACCGATCCTTCGCCTATCACAGCATCTTTACTAATGTAGGCAGAGGGCTCTACGATCACGTCTTTGGGAGAGTCTCTTCTAGGTTCAAAATTCGAACGCGTTCCGACCAGCTTTAGGATCAAACAATCGAGAGCTGCTTCAGGGTAATTCGTCCAACAGATGTGCCCCGAAATTTTTTCAGGGAGATCTTTTCGGCGAGATTTATGAGCAAACAGAAAAGCAAATTGATTCGGCCAAGAATTCCTAGTTTCTTTGCTAAGAAAGCCCCACGATCTCGAAGCGTCTCCAGACGCTTTATAATAATGGCTTAATTCCTCAACCAGGGGCATGGGAGCGCCTTCAAGAAGCTCAAATTCCAAATCATTGAAGCCTTCCAGAATTAAATCAGCCCGAAGAGAATCCATCCCCTCGGGCCATAGCTCATCAAATGTGTGACGTATCACGTGTGCTCCCGCCTACGCTAAGCCGCAGCTACTTTTTGTTTTTTTCATCATAAAGAGCAATGAGCTCTTCAGTGATGTCAGTCTGAGATTTAGAATAAAGCAAAACGCCCGCGCTAGCTTCAAAAACAAAATCTAATTTACGCTTGCGAGACAACTCGGGAATCAAAGCTCTCAAACCCTCAATAATTGGTTTGGTCAACTCAACTTCTTTTTGTTGTAGCTCCATTTGAGACTGTTGCTGAAGCTGTTGAAGTTCACCAACCTTTTGTTGAATCTTCATGCCTTCCTCAGTTCTTGCCTTTTCAGACAAAACGCTCATCTTCTTCTGGAAGGTATCGTTCATTTTTTGAACTTCCTTTTGAAGGCTTTCAACTTTTCCACGCTTCTTTGCGACTTCTTTTTCAAGACTAGCTCTGGCAGTTTTACCATTCTGAACATCTTGAAGAGCCTTTTGGAAATTCACAATCCCCACATTCACATCGTCTGACTTAGCGAACGCGGAAGTAGAACTGAATCCTAGTGAGGCAATAGCAACGGTTAAAAAAATGTTTTTTAGTTTCATAATAAACTCCTTAGCTCTGTCTTTTAGACGGCTTTTTGTTTTGCAATTCGGTCCTTAGAAAGTTGGTGCAATGATGAAATGGAATTCCACTCCTCTGTTTGATTTTGTTGGTATCGTCGACAATGGGTATCCCCATTCAAATCGCAAAGGTCCCAGCGGTGAATACCACCTGATCCCCCATCCGTAGTCCGCAAGCAGTGAAGCGCCACCTGTCGGAAAGTTAGGATCCCACGTATTACCAATATCAAAGAAGAACGCTAAACGAATATTGGCATCTGGAATAAGCGGCATCTCAAGCTCGTTGATGTAAAGCAATTTGTGAGTTCCGCCAATTGTGTAATTGAAAGGATCTGGGTATTTCTGACTGCCGTCCGAGTTTCTCTCTCTTGTGTTTTGCAAGTTCTTCGAAGGTCCGACGGATCCTCCCGGATAACCTCGCAGAGAGAAGACACCGCCAAGAATGAATCTTTCCGCGTCTGGAACTGTTTCCCCGTTCATAAAATTGGTCAACACGCCATATTCAAGGTTCGTCCTAAATACGAGATCGCCGACAATCTTACGATAGTAGCGAGCATTAAAGTTAAACTTTTGAAAGACCCTACCACCCAAACCAGCAAACTCTGATGAAGCTGAAGCGTAATATCCCCCCGTAGGATCCAATCTATTGTTTCTCTTGTCATGAGCAATAGTTGTCGTGATCGAGCTAATATTGGAAAGCTTATCCTTTTCAGGGTCCGTGAAGATTCCATCGTTGATAGGATTCAGCAATTGAAACTGTTCTGCCTTGTATGTCGCTGTGATGTTCGTGTCTTCCCAGAGCTCTCGCCCAAGCCTGAAAGCACCACCCGCTAGTTTCTGATCGTATGTTCGGAATTCACCTTGTCCACCCACACTATTTTTCGTGAGGTAGAGATCACCCCCCATAAGCCATTCGGAATCAAAAGCTTTCGGATCAGTAAACGACAAACTAAAAGTTTGATCGTTAGTGCTACTCAAGTTCAAATTCAAACTAAGCTGTTGGCCTCGGCCGAAGAGGTTGGCTTGCGAAACTTGGGCTCCAAAACTAAATCCTGCTCCGCTACCATACCCAGCCTGAACCACCAATGTTCCCGACGGTTTCTCATCCACTCGAATCTCGAGGTCTAAAACATTGTTCGTGCCCTTAGGGCTTGAAGTTAGAAAGTTTACGTCATTGCCGAAGAATCCAAGTCGTAGAATTCTTTCCAAACTCTTTTTACGCTTTGTAGCGTTGTAGAGCTCGCCCTCAGCAAACTTCAACTCACGCCTGATCACTTTGTCGTGGGTTTTATCATTTCCTGTGACCAAAATTTGGCCCCAGTAAACTTTCTCGCCTTTTTCTATGTCAACCAAAAGGTTGACCTTGTTGGTTCCTTCAACGACCTGAGTTCGCGGAATCACGTTGGCAAAAGCAAAACCTTCATCGCCATACTTATCCGTCAAAGCCAAAATATTTTGCTGCAAAACACCAGTTGAGAAAACGTCGCCCTCAGCCATAACAAAGGCTTCGCGCAATTCTTCTTCTGCGAAAATCAAGTCTCCAGAGAATTCAATCTCCCCCAAAAAGAACTGACGTCCTTCGATCACATCAATGGAAATGTCGATGAAGCGTCGATCTTGAGTCAAGCTTACACGAGGCTTACCAAAGCGTGCTTCGATGTAACCTTCATTACCATAAAAGTAGGCTAGCGCTGCAAGGTCCCTCTCAAAGGCCGCTTCACGATATGTTCCGCCAGACGTCATCCAAGAGAAGACATGCCCCTCGCTTGTAAGCATGAAACGCTTCAAATCTGAAGAAGGAAATTTTTCATTTCCAAGAAACTGAATCTTGCGAACAACAACTTTGTCGTTCTCTTCAACTTTAACAACAAGCTTCACTTCGCCCGCACGTTCCTTTTGAGGAACGACAGACGTACTCGCTCTCGCAAGGTAGTAACCTTTTTCTTCATACTTTTTTGCAATTTTTTCTTCTGCCAAACGGATGCGGTCCAAGCTCAAAACCGTAAAGGGCTTGAGCTCCGTGGTTTCTTGCAAGTCTTTGGATTCGAATTCTTCCGACCCTTCAAAAACAATTTCTGTGATGACCGGTCGTTCGCGAACGACAACACTCAACACTCCGCCATCTTGAGAGATTCGAATGTCTTCAAAATAGCCCAGTGAAAAAATGTTTCTGATGTCGGCTGCCACGGCTACCGGACTTGGCTCCGAAGAAACTTTTAGAGACATCTTCTCCAAAATGGCATCGGCTTCGATGCGTTTGTTTCCGCTAACCGTGATACTTTGGATCGGTGCTGCGAAGGCCTCAGGCAAGGCAAAACAAACCGTAAAGGCAACTAGCATGCTCAAAACTGAGAATGAAAAAACAGGAAAATGCGTATGAATTCTTCTAAGTTGCATCATGATGCGGCAGATACACTTCTCCTCAATATTTCACATAGTGTCAAATGCTTGGCAGAGAATGTTGATGCCTAATCTAGAGCGAAAAACGGCATTAACTCTCGCGAATCAAACCACTTTCAAGGTGCCATTGGTTTTTATAATGAGAGGCCAAATGCTCATCGTGAGTGACTGAAAGGACAGCCGTTTGCCGCTCTGCGTGAATTCTTTTTAAGAGTTCCAAGATCTCCAGAGACCTCGGACGGTCAAGATTGCCCGTCACCTCATCTGTGAGGAGCACCTGAGGGCGGTTGATCAAAGACCTCGCCAACGCCACGCGTTGTTGTTCTCCACCAGATAACTGCCAAGGAAACGAATTCATACGATCCTTCAGCCCCACCCAATCCAGCAATTCTTTCGCCTCAGCCTGACCATCGCGGCCAAGCATAGAAGCTGGCAGGGAGACATTTTCCAAAGCATTCAGTTCAGGAATCAAATGGTGAAACTGAAACACAAAACCCAGGTGTGCCAATCGAAATCGTGCCTTCTGATCGTCTTTGAAGTCTGAAACAGACTGATCCTCGAAGTAGATCTTTCCCCCGTCTTGAGAATCAAGCAGCCCGAGGATATGAAGCAAAGTCGATTTGCCGGAACCCGAAGCCCCCTGCAGAGCGACGAAAGAATCAGAACTCAAACTTAAGTTGGCGCCCTTCAAAATCTCCA
>CAZXHL010000172.1:0-3896 GCA_964640545.1 uncultured Bacteriovorax sp.
CAGACAATGACGTTGACTCCTACATGGTCCAAGAAGAAGTCCTTTTCCAGGAATACATTCTTAAGAACTCTCCCAACAACTAAACGGGAGTTAGATTGAATCCAAACTTAGAAACCAGAACTCTTCCGGAGTTCTGGTCTTTTCTATTTGAGCAGCTCAAAAAGTTGAATTGGTCCGGCAGCAATGTCTACATTGTTGGTGGCGCTGTCAGAGACGCTCTCATGAGCGGCAAAACAAGCCATGACATTGATATGGTGGTTGAAGCCGAAGGGGGCGCTGAGCGCCTGGCGAAAGCGCTAAGCGCGCACTGGGCGGAGACGTCCACGCAGCCTCATCCGCTGGGAGCGGGCTATCCCATCTGGCAGCTTATTTGTCGTGCTCCTCAGGGTGAATTTGAAATCCAAATTGCAGACACCCAAAAAGAAATGTTTATGGACGCGGGCTCAAGACAGCGAGTGACGAGCTATGGCAATCTCAATGAGGATTGTGCGAGGAGAGATTTTAGCTACAACATGCTTTATTTTGATCTCCTGAATCAGAAAGTCGTTGATCCTTGTGGGGTGGGGCTTAGGGATCTCGAGGCGAATGTATTGCGCTCTCACCCTCAGGTCTCTCCAGATCAAATGTTCTCAGACGATCCCTTGCGCATGCTTCGATTGCTTCGGTTTCATAGCCGCTTTGGGTCTGAAATTGATACGTCTCTTATAGCTTCACTCAAAAAAAACTTTTCTCGCGTCGAGATTCTTAGTCAAGAAAGAGTGCGGGATGAGTGGATCAAGGCCTCAAAGCAAGGCGGGCTTTCCAAATTTTTCGAGATCCTTTCTCAGAACCAATTACTACCGCATATTTGTCCAGAGCTTCTCCCGATGCTCGATTGCGCGCAAGACTCAAAATTTCATGCTGAAGGTGATGTGTGGACTCATACCTTGCTTGTTATGAAAAATGCCGAGCAAAGTCCCCTTCAACAAATGGTGGCTCTCTTGCATGACATCGCAAAGCCTGCGACACAGTCTTTCGAGGGTGATCGTATCAAGTTCCTGGGACATGAAAAACTTGGCGCGGAAATGTCGAAAACTTTCCTAGAGAAGTGGAAATTTCCGAAGGCTCTCAGGCAAAACATCTGCAGACTTGTTGAGCTTCACTTGAGGGGGTGTGATGTTGAGGAGTGGGGCTCGCTCAAGCCGGCGAGGAAGTTGATTAGGGATTGCGATGGTCTCGAAGACGAACTCTTAAAATTCTTGTTGGCTGATTCCATGTCGAGCCTTCGTCAAGATGGCAGTGTGGAGATTGAATACATCGAAGTTCTGAGAGAAAAACTAAATGAGGCCAAAGAGCAAATGAGTGCGCAGCCTAAAGTTTTCGTGACGGGTAAGGATATCATGGCTCACTTCCCCGATGCCAAGGCGGAAGAAATCGGTCGCTTAAAATCTCGTGCAAATGAAATTGCTGAATCCCATTTGGATCGTGGTTTAGATTTTGAAAAGTCTAAAGTTCTGTCTGAGCTTGCGCTCGAATTTACTTCTTAAAATCTTCCGGCCTCAAAAGGTCGAGGTTTTAAGGTGCACAGCAAAGCTGCTCCCATAGAGTCCGTTTAGGTCTGGATTGGGAAAAGCCTCCTCCCGGTTCTCTGGTCGAAGAAGCGCTAGGTTCCATTGAAAGCCTAACCAAAGATTTTCAACCAACATCAAATCAAGTTGGGGCGATACAGAAACCAGGCCCGCCGCTGGGTGTTTGGTGCCGGTTACTTTGTAGCCAAGAATTCGATGAAACTGTGAGTCTAGCGATAGGGCGATGGGGACAGCATTTCCTACATTGAGATGATGTCTTAAAAAGATGATGAGTCCCCACATGGGGTCGTAGCTGTCGCTTTTGTCTGGATTTGTCGTCATAGCATAGAGAAGGTCGACGCCTACCTTGAGATAAAAAGGAAATTTCTCCGGGTCCATCGCCTCTGGAACGGGGACATAAAAAAGCTCCGTCATAAATTCAGAGTGTCTGGCATGAAGGCGAAATACGTCACTGCGCCTGTGACCATACTGAAGTGTGTTTTGAAGATGCCCATCTAGTAAGTTTTGTCTCAGGGCCATGCGGTATCCATAAAACTCCGATCCTTCAGGACCTTCGCTGCTTGCGCCCAATCTGTTGCGAAAACCTAAATCAACTTTTAAGGCAGAAGAATAGCTATCGCTGTTGTTGAGCAAGAATTCTAAATGGAAGTTTTGAGAGAAAAGAGAATATCTCTCATCGGGAACGGGACGACGGTCTCCCAAAAAATCGTTGATGATCTGTCTTGCGTATCGCAAATCAGGAACGTTTCTGATGACTTTAAAGCTGGCACCTAATGAGGCCCTAAAAGGCAATTGCTGAGGCGCAGATTGGGAAGGGGGAGCCAAGGGTTTTCCCTGGGCTGAGACCGATGGAGACAAAATTACGAAAATTCCAGCCAAAACCCATGAAATTAGCGCTTTTCGAAGAAATCGACTCATATTTATAGCCTATTCCCTTTGACGAAAGTCCGCAAAAGCTTGTAACTTTTTATCTATGAGTTCCCGCGAGGAAGTATATCTTGATTACAATGCCACTCACCCTTTGCTGCCCAGAGTGGTCGAGGCCATGAAGGAGCTCCTTAGCCATGAAAGTGAACAGCTTTTGGGCAACGCATCTAGCACCCATGCGGCCGGAAGACGGTCTAAAAAGTGGATCAATACTCTCAAGCTCGAACTTCAAAACTTTTTAGACGCACCCATCGGCGAATGGATCATTTATTCAGGAGCGACTGAAGCACTCAATGCCGTTTTGTCTACGGCCCTGTGTGAGGGGTGGGACATCTTGTCGTCGTCAGTGGAACATTCGGCCGTGTATGAAACGTTAGATTGCGGAAGCGGGAATCGGCAGATGCTGCCAGTATCCAAGCTAGGTCGGGTGGACGTTTCTCAGGTTGGCGCGATGATTGATGCTCTAGGTGCTTCTGATAAGCCCTTGTTGTTTTCCCTTCAGGCACACAACAATGAAACAGGTTTGTGCGTTGGATGCCCTCAAGTCTTGAAAGATCTAAAGGCACTCGGTGAAGAGCGCGGACGTGAAGTCTTGATCTTACTTGATGGCGTGCAGAGCCTCGGGAAGGCTGATCCTAAGTTGATGACAGAGTTGATTGGCTTGTCTGACTATGCCGTATTCTCCGGGCATAAAATGGGCGCCATGATGGGCGTTGGTGCCTTGTGGCGACGCAGCAAAAAACAGGTGAACTCCTATCCGACTGGTGGAGGACAAGAGCGCGGTCTTCGTGCTGGCACAGAAGCCATATGGAATGTGGTGAGTTGGGTGGAGGCGATTCGCGATTGGCAAGCCAATGGCAATTCTTATCGCGAGCATATGAAGGCTTTGAAGTCTGAATTGCTGGAGTCGCTTTCTTCGATTTCAGGACTTAAGATTATCGATGGCATGGCGGATCCCATGACACTTCCTAATACTGTAGCAATATTGGCAACGGAGAAAGGCGCTGATTTCGTTCTTCAAAAATTAGACATTGAAGGAGTGCTCGTTTCTGGGGGAAGCGCCTGCCGATCTGGTGTCTCCAAATCTTCACACGTTATGAAGGCTCTCGGTTACAACGAAGATCTTGCCAAGGGGTTGATTCGTATTTCTTTTGGAGCCATGTCACAAAAGTCGGAAATTCATAAACTCGTGAAGACACTTCGGGAGATTTAAAGAAGTGCCGATACAGTCCGGATATCCCTCCGCCCAAAAAGAAGCCGCCAAAGAGCAACAGCGTCCTCTATACGGAAAGAAAGTTTTATTGGGCGTTGCCGCGGGTGATGCCGTTCTTTCTAGGATGGCTGCGCTATTTCTAAAAGAACAAGGGGCGAAAGTGATCTTGATTCACTTGAAGCTGGGGC
>CAZXHL010000173.1:0-3774 GCA_964640545.1 uncultured Bacteriovorax sp.
ATACAACTTACTGAAGGAATGGAAATGGTTATGCCAGGCGACAAGATTTCTGTAACAGTTGAGCTTTTGACTCCAATTGCTATGGAAAAAGAACTACGTTTCGCAATCCGCGAAGGTGGACGCACAGTCGGCGCCGGCGTTGTTGGCGACATCCTTGAATAAGGGCGAGTGAGTAATCTCTCGAACCAATAAGTATTAATTGAGGGGATCCTATTCAAAAGAATGGGATCCCTTTTTGATTGCGGCCATATCTTTGGTCATAATCTGCCTCTCGTTGAGGTTTAAGAAAAAAAATTATCTCTTAGCGAAGCGCGAGATAAAATTTTTTCTTAAACCGAACGGGTCAGTAGCTCTAATTGGTAGAGCGAAGGATTCCAAATCCTTAGGTTGTAGGTTCGAGCCCTACCTGACCCGCCATTTTGCCCACTATCCACTTCGCAATACTGCATCAGACTTCGTATCATCGTCAGTCACATAGGCTTTCCTATGCTCCTTCCTCTTCAACTCGTCTTCTTCGTCTTGCTCGCGTCTAGCGGTCAAAATCTTCTCCTAAAATTCGCTCTTCAGCTATGGGGCTAGGGATTCTAGTCTTTTGCACGACGGAGGATGTTGTCCGCCACGACCATCGTTGCAGGCAATTTCACAATAGGTTTTAACTTGCTTCGAGGAATGTCCCGCTGCAAATATTTCACAAGGCTGAACACAAGCCTTAGATGTTTTTATACTTATACACTGGCTGGCCAACCTCAGGTGATATTGCTGTTGGGCGGCGTTTGTCTCTCTCATTTCATCCTTGCTGGCGCCGTAGTTGCCTATTTCTGGGGCTGTTCCTCGTGCGAAAAAGGCGATGATCAAGCAAAAGGCTAGGAATATCAGAAATGCCAGCACAGATTTTATGATTCTCCTGAGGGTAAATGGGCCACTTAGCCCTTCTCTGAATTTGGCAGGAATAAAAAACAAGCCTTCGGATCGGCCTTCATTGCGGTCATCACTCATTATTCAATAATTGTAATAGATGATTTCTATTTTGGTAAATGGGCCGGGAATTTCCGCTTGTGTCTGATCTGCAGCCATTTTCTACTTTCGGCTTTGATTTGCTTGCAGAGCTGGGCTAGAAGCTCTATTTCGGAGAACTAAATGGTATCGATTCAAAAATACGTTAACGCCTTGTTTATTTTTGCCTCAGCAGTGGTCTGGATGGTGGCTCACCATTACACCCAAGTGATTGTTGGTTACTTCCAGCTTGAGCGTAAAATGGGCTCTTTGGCCAGCAATATCGAGTTCTTGGAACATGGTGTGGCGTTTGCTTTGGCACTACTCACTTTCGTTATTCTCCGTAAAAACCTCACGACTTCTAACTTCTCGACAGATGCTATCGCTGAACTCGTTAAGGTGACTTGGCCATCTCAAAAGGACGTTCGAGTCGGTACAATTGTTGTGATTATCACTGTTCTAGTATCTGGAGTGGCTCTAGGAGTCCTCGATATGGGCCTTCAAGCCTTCGTTAGTGCCTTGATCGGCGCTTAGTCGAACGGGTTTTCCCGAGGAATCTCTACCTAGAGCATCGCCCGCTTTTCCTTGATAGGTGGGGGTGTCTAAAAAAAGTCAAGTCTTTTGAATTATAGGGTTGATTGCGGGGCGTCTTTTGCCTAGTACCACCTTTCTATGTCCGACGAAAATACTACAAATCCTGCGTCCGAAGTGTCCGCCGAAGCTCCTGTTGATAAGACAGTTGAGGTTGATGTTGGGGCGAGCCCTAGCGAAAAAGTTGCAGTTCAGGCTGAAGCTGAGGGCACCAAGTCAGAAGCGACAGAAACGGCGATGCAAAATGCTGCAGAAGTTTCTGAAGGCGCTCCTGTTGAAGAAGCTCCCGCTAAACGCGAGAATCCAAACTTCAAATGGTACATTGTGCATGCTCATTCCGGAATGGAAGAGCGTGCAAAAAATGCTTTGCTTGATCGAGCTGAGCGTCTTGGAAAACTTCATTACTTCGGTGAGATTTTAATCCCAACGGAGTCTGTCGTTGAGCTTAAAAAAGGTCAACGCAAAGCTAGTCAGCGTAAATTCCTTCCAGGATACATGATGGTTCAAATGGAATTGACTGAAGAGGCTTGGCACGTTGTTAAAGACACGCCTCGCATCAGTGGATTCATTGGTGATGCACGAAATCCTCCTCCAGTTCCGGAGTCAGAAGTTTTCCGAATCACGAACCAAATGGAAGAAGGCGCTGCTAAGCCTGTTGCCAAATACTCCTTTAAAGATGGGGACTCTGTTCGAGTTATCGATGGTCCTTTCTCTAACTTCAACGGCACTGTCGAAGAAGTTAAGCCTGAGAAATCTAAACTCCGCGTGTTGGTATCGATCTTTGGTCGTGCCACACCTGTTGAGCTTGATTTCATACAGGTCGAAAAATTGTAATCTACTCTGTCTGTTTTTGGCGCGCGAAGCTCACATGGGTTTTGTAACTGAAAGCAAAGTATAAAGACAGAGTTTAAATAACTAGGAGAATACAGACATTAGGTTTGTGTTCGTAAGGACTAGGAGAGGATATATGGCAAAAAAGGTATCGGGATTTATCAAGTTACAGATCCCTGCAGGTAAAGCCAATCCGGCACCGCCAGTAGGTCCTGCTTTGGGTCAACACGGCGTGAATATCATGGCATTTTGCAAGGATTTCAACGCTCGGACTCAACCGCAGATGAAAGACGATCTGATTATCCCTGTGGTAATCACTGTCTTTGCTGACAAGTCGTTCACCTTTATTACCAAAACTCCCCCCGTAGCCATTCTTCTGAAGAAAGCAGCCAAGATCAAAAGTGGATCTGGCGTTCCCAACAAAACAAAAGTTGGAAGCGTTACTCAAGCTCAAATCAGAGAGATTGCAGAAGTGAAAATGAAGGACCTCAACTCCTTCACGATCGAATCTGCGATGAGACAAGTAGCTGGAACTGCTGTTTCAATGGGCCTCGAGGTGAAAGGGTAATAATATGGCGATGAGTAAAAGGCATAAGAAGAATTTAGAACTCTTCGACCCAACAAAGAAATATTTATTGGCTGACGCGTTTGCGCTAGTCGAGAAATTCGAAGGGCCAAAGTTTGATGAAACCATCAACGTGGCATTTCGTCTTGGTATCGACGTTAAGCAAGCGGATCAGCAGGTTCGTGGAGCCACAACACTTCCAAACGGTCTAGGCCGTAAGGTCCGTGTTTTGGTTTTTGCTAAAGGCCCGAAAGCTGAAGAAGCTCAAGGTGCCGGAGCGGACTTCGTAGGAGCTGAGGATCTTGTCGAAAAGATTCAAGGCGGATGGTTGGATTTCGATAAAGTTATCGCAACTCCAGACATGATGGCGACTATCGCTAAAGTTTCAAGAGTTCTTGGACCTCGTGGTTTGATGCCAAACCCGAAACTAGGAACCGTAACTTTGGACGTGGTTAAAGCCATCGAAGAAGAACGCAAAGGTAAAGTGGAATTCCGTGCTGAAAAATCCGGTATAGTTCACGCGCCTATTGGCAAACGTTCATTTGGAGCTGAGAAACTCGCAGAGAACTTTAAGTCTCTCTCTGAGATGATCATGAAAATGAAGCCAAATGCAGCAAAAGGAACTTACTTAAAATCAGTAACCGTCTCTGGATCTATGACTCCTGGCATTCGCCTTGAGACTAGCCAGTTGATAGCGACTGTGAAAGCTTGAGGTGATCGATGAAAACACGTGCACAAAAAGAAAAAGCCGTTAGTGATCTTCAAGACAAATTCTCTAGAGCCAATGCGGCTTT
>CAZXHL010000174.1:0-3743 GCA_964640545.1 uncultured Bacteriovorax sp.
AGTGCCAACTCCCCTGTTTTCATGCGGCCTCTACAACACTTCAGCGCGCACAGTTTAAGCTTTAGGCGCAGTATCGTATTTGATGACGTCTACTGGACAGCCTTCTGCTGCAGCGACGATAGAGCCTGTATCACCGAGGGGAGCATTTTCATGAACAATGCAGGTGTCCTCTAGAACTTTGAAGACATCTGGTGCTTCGTTTTCGCATGCATCGCATACAATGCATCCAGGTTCGATCCACACTTTGGTGATGAGATAGTCGAAGACTTGTGGTGCAGACGATCCGCCAGCTGATGGGCCGCCAGCTTTCTTCGTTCCAGCGTCGACTTCCACAACTTTTCTCCATGGGAAAACACGTGAGTGGACAGACCAGGCATCAGATTCTTTTGGTGGAGCAAGATCAAGCTCTTCTTTCTTCGCATTAATGGCAGGAGCGGCTAGAGCTTCCATGAATTTACGCTTAGATATTTTTCTTCGAACCGTTCTTCCGTCAGTTGATTCAACTTCGATGACGATAGAGCTGTTGTTCATTTCTTTTTCGTTTTCAGCTTGAGTGAGAAGCTTCAACTCATTTTCAACAAGTTTAAGTGGTAAAATGAAGCCACGTTTTTTCGCCTGCTTGTCTTCAAAGGTGAATGTTGTGGAGAGGGAGCGGCCGCCGCGAAATACTTCTACGTATTCCATACGGACTCGACAGACTTTGTAATCATAGGTGTCGTTGTCCCAGCGAACAACTAAACCGAGTGGGGCTCCATCTTCGGCTTCAAGGCCTGTAGCGACGGGCTTCACCCAAATGTTTCCAAGGTAGTAGTTGAGTGACCGGATGAGCACGATCAATGTGATCGGCGCGCCGATAATCAGAAAGGTTGTAAGTGTTGCCAGTGGAAACAGTTCGAGCGTCAACATTATCTATGGATTATCACACGAATTTCAGCATTTCTACAACTGAACAATCGCAGCAATAGCGCCAAGGTCTTGGAGGTCGCTGGAGAGGCTGCCCGTCTCCTAGAGGGGGAAGCTTTTGTCGTAGTTCCGGAGGAGGTCGGCCAGGTCCAAATGTGTGTATCTCTGAGTTGTGGATAGGCGGCTATGGCCGAGGAGCTTCTGAATCTCAGGCAATTTGAGGCCTCTTTTGAGGAGATGGCTAGCTAGGCTGTGTCTGAGCAGGTGAGGGTGAATTTTGAGGTCATTCTCCGGAAGGAGGTGGCACCAATCCGAACACCAGCGTCTGAGCGTGCGAACTCCCGTTCCGGGTGGCCAAGGTCCTCTTGAGCTTTTGGGGTACTTTTCTAATATTTTTAAAGCCTTAGAGGTTAATGGAACAATGCGTCGTTTGCGGCCTTTGCCCAGGATGCGAACATGCTTTTTGCTAAAGTCCACGTCACCGATGATGAGGTCTAGACACTCAGAAATACGTAGGGCGGAGCCATAGAGGAGTTCAAAAAGGAGCTGCTCATTCGGAGGGCGAGATTCCAAGATTTGCTGTCTCAGGAATTGGATCTGATCTTCTTTGAGAATTTTTGGGGCCCGAGTGGGAACCTTGGGGCGAGATAGCTTGAGTCTAGCGAAGTCGATATTTGAATACTTTGACTGGAGGAACTTTAGAAAAGTATTTATGGCGCTCACTTTTTGGGCCAAGGATGAGGCGTCAAGATCGGCGGCACACGATTGTAGGTGGGAGCTTAGTTTTTCGCGTGTGAATATTTTAGAGAATGTTGATTCCCTAATCTGCGTATCGAGTGACAAATCTTCAAGCAAGTTGCGTACGTGACGCAGGTAAGAGCGACTCGTATGCTCACTTCGTCGCTTGTGTGTTTCTAGCTCAGACTCATATGCAGCAATAATTTTTTCGAGGAAAGGATCCAGACTTTGCGTCTGCGATCTGGTCGATGATAAGCTAGGGCTCATGTTAAAAAGTTTATCACGATCTAAGGGCCAATGGACGAGGTCGTGTGCCGTTCTTATGGCGCTAACAATGATTTCCTTCACGCCTTCTGTGGGCCAAGCCGCAAGTTTGTCTGGCGACCTTAGCGTCGAAGACGTCAATACCATTACTGAGAAGATTGTTTTCCCTTCTCAGCATAGGTCGTGGACGGCTCATGCGTTGACGCCTGAAGGTGTGCTTGGCTTTGATTTGGGATTGGAAACGGCTTTCGTGTTGAAGCGAGATCTATATGAGCTTGGTGATGGCTCGGCAGTAGCTCCCAATATCACACCCGTCCCTCGTTTTTGGATTGGTGTTGAATTTCCTTACCATATTAAGTTGAGTGGCTCGGTTGGCCTGGGTGGCACTTTCGATGCGATTCAAACCTTTGGCTTTGGCACTCAGTGGGCCTTCTATACGAAGGAAGAAACTGGGGTAGCCTTCAGTGTTGATTTTCGTTTCACGAGAGTTGATGTTTTCGGGGATTTGACTTCGAACGTTATGGGACTTTCTGCTCAGGCAACCAAAGATTTGATTCTTTGGCAGCCGTATTTTGGTGCGGGATTTGTGGTGGGCAATTCAACGGCAAGTGCAGAAGTTATGACAAGCGGTGCAGAGCTGGGACCACACACAACGGCGACTTATCACTTATTTGTAGGAGCTAGAATCGACCTTATTGCGAAGTTGTCGATACAGCTCGATGTGACGGCGGCCAATCCAAGTCTCGGTGTGATGCTTGAAAAAAGTTTTTAGCGGATAAAACGCCTTACAGTTATTTTTGAGACGGTGTACTAGTTTTTTGTAAATTTGCCGTCTTTGTATTCGTAGATCCAAACTTCACCCGTTGCGATTTCTGTTTTTAGAATCTGCTCCGGTGTCAGGTTTTCAATTTCCATGACGATGGATCTTAGGCTGTTCCCGTGCGCCACAACCAAAACCGTCTCGTCTTTTTGAAGTTGTGGAAGAATTTCTTTGTTGAAGTAAGGAAGCGTTCTTTCGGCGGTTGTCTTGAGGCTCTCACCATTGGGAGGGGGCACGTCGAAGCTTCTTCTCCAGATATGAACTTGCTCGGCGCCAAATTCTTCAGCCGTTTCAGCTTTGTTTTTGCCCTGTAGATCGCCGTAGTGACGTTCGTTGAGCGCTTCGTCTTTTTGGATGGGAAGAGCTACTCCGAGTTGTTCTAGAATAATATCCAAAGTTTTTTGAGCACGTTGCAATGCTGAAGTGAAGGCAATGCTTGGTTTGAGGCCCGTTTCCTTGAGGGCTTTGCCCGCCCCTTCGGCTTCTGCGATTCCTTTTTCAGTAAGGGGAACGTCGACCCATCCTGTAAAACGGTTTTCGAGATTGTATTGTGATTGTCCGTGTCGAATAAGAATAAGTTTAGACATGCCTTGCTTCATAGCGGCAGTCCGACAGGGGAACAAATCCTTTTTTAAGATTTTTTTGAAGCTTCAATGATTTTGGAGCTGGAATAGCCAGTAACGAAGTCAGCGTAATGGATCGTTCCACCCCATTGCTTTACTAGAGATTCTTCTGGAATGTTTTTGCCCCTCCAGTCAGCGCCTTTGACGTGGATATCTGGCTTGAGCGCCGTCAGAAGGTCTACTGGAGTTTCCTCAAAGAAGATACAAACCTCATCAACAGAGCTAAGAGCCTTCAGGACGATGGCACGATCTTCTTCATTATTAATAGGGCGGCTAGGTCCTTTGATCGCTCGCACCGAAGCATCCGCATTGATTCCCACGATCAGTAGATCACCCAATTTTTTGGATTCTTCCAGGTATGTCACGCGGCCTCGGTGAAGAATGTCAAAGCAACC
>CAZXHL010000175.1:0-3736 GCA_964640545.1 uncultured Bacteriovorax sp.
CAATGGATGCCTATGGCTGTGCCAGGTTACTCGAAAATATTTCCGGCGAGGATCATCGAGATCCGACCACTTCTCGCATTCCTCCATTTGCTTTCCATGAATCAGAAAAAGAATTTTGGAGAGGAAAGAAAGTAGCTGTTCCTGATTTTCTAGTTGGCGCCGAGATGGATGCGCCGGTGAAAGCTGCTTTTGAAGATTTCCAAAATTGGCTCTGTTCTAATGGAGCTGTTGTGAGCTCGGTCTCTATGCCGCTACTCGAGTACAGTTTGGCAGTTTATTATTTGATTTGCACCTCAGAAGCTTCGAGCAATCTTTCTCGCTATGATGGTGTTCACCTCGGCTTCGGCGGAGAGAAAAATATCTCCCTCAATAGAGTCATTCAGTCTGCGAGGTCACAAGGCTTTGGGGATGAGGTGAAACGTAGGATTTTGCTTGGGACCTTTGCCTTGTCGGCTGGATACCGTGATGCTTTTTTTAATAAAGCTGCAAAGGTGCGCAGGCTTTTGAAGGAATCTTACGAGGCAACTTTTGAATCTTATGATTTTGTTTTGACTCCAACCTCTTTAGAGACAGCTTTTGCCCTTGGCGACAGGGCGAAAGACCCTATTAAAATGTACAATTCTGATATCTGCACTATCGGTCCAAGCCTTGCAGGGCTTCCTGCGATTTCGTTTCCAGTGAAAACCACAGGAATGCCTGTAGGAATGCAGCTAGTGGCTCCGTACATGGAAGACTTAAAGCTCTTGCAAGCTGTGGATAATTTCCAGGAGGCTTCGGATGGGTATCGTCCTCAGATTGCCACGCTGATGAATTCCAACAGTGCGGAGGTGAAGCATGGCTAGTTATGAGGCAGTCATTGGCCTAGAGGTTCACGCCCAGTTACTTACGAAATCAAAACTATTTTGCACGGCCGCCGTTGAAAATGACAGCCAAGAAATGAACTCTCATGTAGATGTGGTATCAGCTGGTTTGCCAGGGGCTTTGCCTTTGCTCAATGAGCGCGCTGTAGAGCTTGCGGTAAGGGCAGGCTTGGCTTGTCACTGCGAAATCAATCCGAGAAGTCGTTTCGAGCGTAAGCATTATTTTTATGCGGATTTGCCGAAAGGCTATCAGATCACTCAATTATCAGAGGCCATCTGTAAGGGGGGATATGTTGAGATTGGTGAGATCGGAAAGAAGCGCCGGATTCGTTTGGATCGTATACAGCTTGAAGAAGATGCAGGGCAGCTTTTTCATGTTGCGAAAAGCACTTTGGTGAATCTCAACCGCGCGGGAACGGCACTAATTGAAATTGTAAGTGCACCCGACCTCCGCACTCCTGCTGAGGCGAAGGAATACTTAAAAAGATTGCATTCTTTGCTTGTTCACGCGGAGGTGAGCGATGGCAACCTAGAGGCTGGAAACTTTCGCTGTGATGCCAACGTGAGTGTGCGCAGGGTTGGTGACCCAGAACTTGGCACAAGAGCCGAGGTCAAAAACGTCAATTCATTCAGGAATGCCGAGCTTGCTATTGAATATGAAATCTCTCGTCAAATCGCCGTGATTGAATCTGGGGACAAGGTTGTCCAGGAAACTCGTGGCTGGGATGCTGCTGGCCAGAAGACTTTTTCGATGAGGCTCAAGGAAGATGCGGATGATTACCGTTATTTTCCTGACCCCGATCAGCCGCTATTGAAGCTCTCCCAAGAAGAGATCGCCCGCATCAAGAGAGAGATGCCTGAGTCTCCAGATGACAAGGCGATGCGCTTAAAAGATGAGTGGGGCCTTAGTGAATACGACGTGGGACAACTCATTTCTAATCGAGCGGTTTTCGATGCGGTAAGTACTCTTATCGAAAATGGTATTGATGCTCCGACAGCCGCATCGTGGGTTATTACAGATCTTATGGGCGAGCTCAAAAGGCGTGGTGTTGTTGACGTGGAAGAGTTCCGCATGCCGATTGTGACTTTGGCTTCGATCATCAAGTTGGTCTCCTCGGGAACAATATCTCGAAGTATTGGAAAGTCCCTTTTGGGCGAGGCCATCGACGATGAGTCTTTTGATCCTGCGAAGTATGTAAAGCAGAAGGGGCTAGAGCAAATCAGCGACGATTCGCAGCTTCAGGCTTGGATCGATGAAGCGATACAAGAGAACCCTTCTCAGCTAGAAGAATATCGCGGCGGAAAAGAAAAATTGTTTGCCTTTTTTGTGGGACAAATTATGAAAAAATCATCGGGGAAGGCTAATCCTCAGTTGGTCTGGGATTTGTTAAAAGAGAAATTAGGTTGAGATGAAAGTTAGTTTAAAGGGTTCCATTGCAGTTCTGAGTTTGATTTTGAGTTCGGGAGCGCAGGCGAGGCTCTACAACTATGAAGATATGCCCGTTGGCACAAGAGCTATCGGGTTAGGAAATACTGGAATGGCCTTGGTCAACGATGCCGGTATGGCTTTTCTGAACCCGTCGATACTGTCGTTTGCAGATGGAAACCAAGTCTCTGCCAGTGTTTCTGCTTATACTCGCATCGACACCCGCACCGGCGAATTTGTGAGTCTCTTTAAGTCTGCAGCTGACAATGTTACCCGCGGGGGTTTTATGTCTATCCCGACAAACATCGGAGGCTTTCTCGCCAAGGGCGATTGGACGTGGGGTGGGGCGGTCTTCGTTCCGAATGCTTTTGAGAGTAAGAGCTCGGTTGATCTTTCAGAAACCTCCGTCGCTAGCTATGAGAGTAATATTGAAGATATTTGGATTAACTTCTTTGGATCCAAGAAGCTCTCTGAAAGATCCTCTCTGGGGTTGGGCGTTTTCTATGTCTCGAGGGAAATTAATGAAAAGTTTTCCTATTTTGATGTGGGTTCAGGCTCTCTTGCGATTTCATTCGATGAGAAGCTTTACGAGGGGAATGGCCTTAATGCGATAGTGGGCTATACCCATAAATCTAGCGACACCTTCATGTGGGCGGCAAGTTTTCGCACGCCCGTTTGGGCTTGGGGCGGGCTTGGTCGTAGTTCGACGCTCACGAGTGGTGATTCTGAGATCAATTCGTCTGAATTTAAACCAACGGCTGTGCCAATCCCTGCGAGACTCAGCTGGGGTTTCCATCAACAATTCGATAATCGCCGAAGCTTTGTGGCGGACTTGCATTTGTATTTGCCATTCAAAAAGAACCTCGACCCCAACAACGATTCTTACTACGATGTCGAACTTCGTGCGATTCCGAGTCTACACTTTGGCTGGGAGCACTTCTTAAAAGACTCGCTGGGTTACAGACTTGGATTTTTTACCAATCTTTCAGCAGCGAAAGAGGTTCCTGCTGATGTTAGTGCGGTACATGACAAAGTGCATATGTTTGGTGGGACGGGCGCCATAGTCTTGGCCTCTACAATGGGCGAAGTCGTCCTGGGGGGCTGGGTGCAGGGCGGACAAGGCTACTCTCGATCCATCAACCCCGCGGTCACAGCGAAAGAACCTAGGAGCAACTACTTTTACGGGATGGTTATCGCTTCAAGCTATAAGTTCTGATTTGATTTCTTAAGTTGTTGAGTATTAGGGGGATGAGCTTTAAAACATAAAGCTTATGTCTCAAGTTGAATTTAATTTTAAAGAATTTGCCCACAAAATTGAGCCCAAGTGGCAGAAGTTTTGGCAGGATAAAAAAGTCTATAAGGCGGCTAATCCTGGAGAGGCTGGTAGCGAAAAACCAAAATTTTATTGCTTAGATATGTTTCCGTATCCCTCTGGAACGGGGCTCCATGT
>CAZXHL010000176.1:0-3641 GCA_964640545.1 uncultured Bacteriovorax sp.
AAAAAACGAAACCGACTGGCCACCAAAACCAATTCTTCTTGAGGACTTGTAAAACCATAAAAAGTCCCCAGTAGACCATCGAAAAGTTGATAAGATCTTTGCCAGCCCCATTCTTCCAATAGCTATTCCATAGAACAGGATGCTCAACAAAAATTCCAACAAAAAGAAGGAGAAAAACAAGCAGAGCAGCTGTAAAAATATTTTTACCGAGTAGACTTAATTGCATTAGTAACCTCTTCAAATGTCGATACTTTTCGTAGCGAATATAATATTTTTCCGTTATTCGGAACTTCGCTATTTTCCACCTCTAATCCATTAGCATAGATAAACTGTCTCGAGAAACAGATCATAATCAAAGAAGGAAGAAAAAGCCCCGCCCATGACCTCCACTGACTAGGAAACAACCTAATGCCCCAAAGAATACGTATCCGGTCAATGAATCCAAGATCAACTTTGATAGTGTTAACTTTCTTATTAACTGCCGGAGGACATAGAACCCAGAATAATGGCCATTTTTTCGACACCGCTCTATACAAACTTCCGCAGTAAAACATAGAGCTAGAAGTGTTGCTCTCTAAATGAGTCCTAACAGCAAAAAAAGTGGTATCGTGGTCCTGATGACCACCTTCCAACGTTGGAGACACAAAAGTTATATTCTTTTCTAACGAATAGCTTCTAGCTAACTCTTCCATTAAATCTCTGAACGACAGGTGAAGCTTCCCATCCTCCCAGGCATTCAAATCTCCCAAAAACTTAACTTTTTCAGAGGAGATACCACAAATTCTTCTAAGATAGTTCTCCGATTCACGCTTACGTATCGGTCCGCCAGAAGTTAAAAACAGGACTTCAATGTCGACATTCTTTTTTCTTTGTAAATCGATAAGTAGAGGTGCGAAGAAAACCTCATCATCTTGATGAGGCAGCAGAAATAAATAATTTTTTCTTTTTTCAGAGATCATCAGAATCAAGCCACATCAGATGCCACGAGTCTTCTTTCAAGAACCTGCGTTCAACGGGCTCCCCTAAGCTAGAAAAACCCCTTGAAATAAATTTAAAAGACAAAGGGGACTTCAAAAAACTTAAAGAAAGTAACGCTAGTCTTTTTGCAGTTGAGGGGTTCGTCATCGCAGCAACAAAAGCAAATCTTCTTTTCTTATAAAGAAGGCCAAATGCCTTCCAAACTGCAAAGTTAGACCGTATACTTCTAAACTCTTTGCTAGTTGAAAAATCCAAGATTGCAAGAGATGCGACTTCTTTTAACTCCGTATTTCGGCAAAGAAGAATTGACTCGATTTTTTCCCCTTCAAAAATTTCTATAGCGGCATAGGAAACCTCTGGAGCCGAAAACCTCCATTGTAAAAAATCACTTTCTCTTTCAAGCTGAATAAAAACACCTGGATTTGCTTCTTTATAGAAATTTTTTACGTCTCTTCGGTCAAAAAACTCTCCGTTTACCTTCGACATCTTAAGGTGAAATTTCGAAGAGCTTAAAGTCCAAAGAAATGCGGAGACGAGACTGCGGTATAGGAAAAAGAAAAGAGTTGCTATTGGTCTTAAAAATAAAAAGGCTCCCGATAAAAATTTTGTAGGAGAAGCAAATGGTATAATGTAAACAGGCAAGTCAAAGAGAACTTTCCAGCCAACTTTTAGGTGCCCCGGAATTACCTCTGGCCGAACTGGAAACCCAGTCACAATCGGAGCATTGAGCTTTTCTTCCATTTCGCTCAAGGCATATGCCCCAAGCTTAGTAAAAATTCCGCACCCTCTCGCCTGTGAATGGGTCATGACATCACAAACCATTCCAAAATTTTGAATCTTTTGCCCCCCCAACCGATACCGATAAGGAAGAGCAGCGTAATACCCCACGAGACGATTCTCCAACCTCACTCCGTATTGAGCCACTCCCGCATAGGGGAAATCATAAAACTTCCATTGATAGTGTTGAACAGAGCTCGAAGGCAGACCAATCGTCTCAGGAAAGGCGTTAACAAATAACTCCTGCCTTTCGTCCATCAAACCTTTTCCCTCAAAAGTAAAGAAGTTCAAACTCACAAACGAAGACCCCCATTACAATGGATAACCTGTCCCGTGACGTAGCCTGATTTTGGGTCTAACAGCATGCGCAATACAGGCAATAGATCTTCTACGGAACCAAATCTTTGCAACGGAATTGTAGCTCTTAATTTGTCTTGAATGTCCACGGGGACATCTTCAATCATTCCATAGTTAAAGTAACCAAGAGCAATAGCGTTCACTAGAATCCCAAACCTTGACGTCTCCAAAGCCAGTGCCCTCGTTAAGCCCTCTAACGCTGCTTTTGAAGCGCAGTAATGTGGAGCGCCAACTACACCTGTACTTGCCACAATACTTGAAAAAAAAATAATGCGTCCGCCGCCAGACTCCCGCATTAAAGGAATTAGATGCTTAGAAAGCAAGAATGAGGTCTTCAGATTACCCTGTACAACATCATCAAAGCTTTTTTCGTCTAGTTTCCAAGACATTCCATTCGAAGTTACGCCAGCCAAATGCAGTAATGCCCAAGGGTTCTCATCAGCTTTTTTTAACCCTTCAGCGAAATTCGAAACCTCGTCATGGCTTAAAAGATCAATATTTAAGCTCTCTAGGTCAACACCGTTTTGGCTCCACTTTCTTACCTCTTCAGAGCGACTCAAAAGCTTCACTTTTGCGAAGCCTAGATCCTTTACTCTTGAGACCAAAGCCCGCCCCACTCCGCCTGTACTACCTGTAATAACTAGAGTTTTATCCATTCGCATGCTCTCCCTCGAACGACACTTTACCCCAGCTCCCTCCTAAATCAAAGAGTTTGGCTCCTTGTGGCATTTTTAACTTTGCGTTCGCATCAATACAAAAATTGGAATATGCCTTTAACCAATGGAACAAAAGGATCTGTGCCTCATTATTCCCGCCTATAATGAGGAAAAAAATCTTCCCAAGCTTATCGCAGAGCTGAAGGCTGCTCAATATTCGAACGATCAGATCATCATAGTTAACGACTGCAGCGGTGACGACACACTAGAAATTGCCAATACGTCAGGTGCACTGGTCATCGACCTTCCAATTAACCTTGGAATTGGAGGTGCCATGCAGTCAGGGTATATGCTCGCCGCTTCAAAAGGCTTTCGGTATGTATGCCAGATAGACGGCGATGGTCAACACCCTCCTGAAGAAATCGAAACGTTATATAAAAAAATATCAAAGACCAAAGCAGACATGGTTTTTGGATCCAGATTCATCGATCAATCTTTAACTGGCTTTAAAAGTGCGTCTGTTACCCGAAGCATTGGCATTGTCATAACCCGCCTCTTTATCCAGATGGCCTGCCGGAAAAAGTTCTATGATATCACCTCAGGCTTTCGCATGATTGACATCAATCTTTAAAAGCATTTTGCAACGTATTACCCGAGCGACTACCCAGAACCCGAAAGCCTGGCCTGGGCCTGCACACGAGGGTACAAAATTGAAGAGGTCCCGATCTCAATGAGAGCACGCGAAGGGGGAGAGTCCTCTATTAGCACCCTCAAAGGTCTTTATTATGTTGTCAAAACATGTCTGGCAGTCACACTCAACACAACATGGAAGAAGCGATAAAAGTGGAATATTTTAGAATTGCTACAGCAATA
>CAZXHL010000177.1:0-3597 GCA_964640545.1 uncultured Bacteriovorax sp.
TTCTCTAAAGTTGTAGACCACAAGAAATTGAAAGATCCCAAGAAACTAGTGGGCGCCGCCTATCTCCTCGCCAGCTACATCAAAGACTCTTTGGAGCGCAAAATGAGCCAGATGACTAGTAATGTTCTGACAATGGCGCAACAGGGAAAACTAAAGATTAGGAAGGACTCGGGTCTTAGTGCGGAAGAAGAAGAAGAGTTGTTGGCGCAACTTCATGGGTTTGTCCAAGAGGTCGATCAGCTTTTGAAATTGAAAGAGTCGATTGTACCTTCGAATAGAAAAATCTCTGGTTATGGCGTGCCCATTGACGAGGACTATCCGGAAAGCAAAGAAGCTCAAGAAGATAAAGTGAATGAGATCGCGGAAAAGATTAAAGTCCTATACAAGGCTCGCGAAGAGTTCTTCCAGAAATATTTTGATAACACTTATCAAGAGATCAAAGGAACTCGAGAGAACATGATCGTCTATCTTAAGAAAATTAGAGAAATTGGAATCTAAACAGAACAAGCTATTGAATCAGTTGATCAGTATGAGCTGCCCATTGATGCAAAGCGATGTGGTAGCTGGACAGGGCGTCGATAGCGGCAAGTTCCGAATCAAAAAGACGATTGTAGTCCTCAATAAGGGCGTTGAGTTGAATGCGCCCTTGGCGATAGTTTCGTTTTTGTGCTGCGATTAGTGTTCTATACAAGCCCACCGATTTTTGCGCACTTTGTGTGATTTGGAATAGGCTGAGAATCTGTCTCTTCAGGGACTCTGTTTCCATTTTATAAACATTCTTAGTGAGGTGAAGCTTGTTCTTTTGAATAACCATTTGATCGGACAGGTTTGAAATTTTCGATCTTGTAGACGAATTCCCGAAGCGAAAGCCAAACTCAATTCCCACAAAATAGCGGGGACGTTGACCACCAATGGCTTCTGAAAGTGATTGAGAAGTTTTGGGGTCCACTCCGTTCCAAGAGGCTTCTCCAACAAGGTCCAGCACGGGGAGGTCTTTCATTTTTAAGGCGCCCTTTTCTGCTTCAATCGCATCTAGAGAGTCGTTCTCAATTTGCCATTGTCTTGTTTGGCTTAGCTCAGGGCTGGTCATCTCTGGAGGAGATGGTAGTTCTTGAGAGACGTCGAAGACGAGGTCTTTCTGTGGGGGCTCTTTCTCTAAGAAATGAAAGAGCTGGTCTATTTGAGTGAGGTATTGGGAGGAGTCTCTTTTTACTTTCTGAGACTGCATTTCAAAAATAGCTTCTACCCTAGCAACATCACCTGCATCGGCCTGACCTAAGCTCTTTTGCTGTCTTGTGGTTTTCAAGAGTTGCTCGTAGATGCCCCTCGCCTCAAGACCTAGTTCTAGCGATTTTTGAGCTTTGTACGCGAGCCAAAAAAGTTCGAGTCCGTTTAAAAGAAGTTCTTCACCTTCTTCTTTGGAAAGCATTTTTTGAGCATCACTTCGGAGCTCAGCTGACTCGAGAGATAATCGGTCTGAAGCTCCTAAGGTGTTGTATAGAAATGGCTGTCTTAAAGAAAGTGAGAAGTTGTTTTCAGATAGTTGGGCCTCTCGAATGGATTGGGTAAAGGGGTTCACTTGGCTACGTTGCTGGGTGAGGGTGTAATTGAATTCCGCCAGCATTCCGGTACCAAATTTTTTGGTGATTCGGAAACGATTTTGAAGGGTTCTGTCTTCTAGATTGCTTAAACCATTAAGACTTTCGGTGCGGTCGATCTCATAACCCGAGGCAAAAGCAATTTCTGGGTCGTAGACGCCCTGAAGTGAACCTACTTGTGCTTCGAGCTGCCTGGCGCGCAGTTGGATGTTTTCGCTTTGCTTCGTGTTCTTTTCAAAGGCGGTAAAAATAGTTTTCGGTGAAACAGTTTCCGCTTGTGAATTGTAGGTCAATGCGACGAGGCTACAAAATGATGCCACCTGAATTAATTTGGTGGGTAATCTGATGGATCGAGGTAAATTAGAACGGAAGCCCTGCGGATAAGATCCCATGATAGGTCCTTTCGTAAGAGCTGCTCAATGCGGCTCGAGTGCTAAATTCTAAATTTACGTAAAAACTCTGATGGATGTCTAAAGAAATTTGGGGACCAATTTCCCAAAACAGATCAGCTTTACTGACGTTCAGAAGATTTGAGCTTCCGCTGCTTTGAACTTGAAAAAACTTCCCAGTTCCGATGTTAAATCCGGCGTACAAATTGTAATTCTTTATCCATCGTTTGATGGGAGTTTGTGCCTTGAGGGTCATGGCAGGTCGAAATACATCAAGTTTAGTTTGGTGAACGATGCCGAGTCCTGGCAATTGTAAATTGTAGGATCGTTGCTGCCATGCGATTCCGGCAGCTAGAGCCATTTTGATATTAGCTTTCTGAATCATCCACCAATTGAGCTGTACGAGCACTGCGGCTTCGTCTCTGAAACCGTCTAATAAAATGGGGTCTAGGCCAGAAGATTTGATGCTTCCTTGGGGAGCTAGATTTTCGATTCCCAGGGAAAGGATCCAGGCATTTGAAGTAGGTGCTTGAGAAAGTTCTTCCGGACGAGCGACTAAAAAGGCATCAGATCCTGAGGGCTGCACGGATTGAGAAGAAGATTTGGAGGAAGATTTGTTGGAGGAGGTCGGTTGAATTGAGTCATCAATTTCTTGTTGGGCGATCTGCTGGAGGTCGTTCAAAGCAGTTGTAGGCTGCTTGTTTTTTGTGGCATTCTTGGCGTATCCCAAGGGACTAGAAAGAATCAGTATGTAAAACAGTGAGTTAATAAAAAAACGGAATGTAAACGGATGCAGAAGTGTGAAATTTAGTCGACCTGTGAATCCGGTAGAGCTAGAGATGTTCGTATTGAGTCTCATGTTTATATCTTGATACATAGAGTCGAATGCTTTAGAAAGTCAATGGAATTTCAAGAGGGAAGGATCCACGAATGAAGAGCTTAAAAATACGTAGTTTCGCTTTATTTCTTTCTAAGCGCCAATTGAGATTCTCACTGTTGGCTTCTGTCCTTCTTTTTTTAACAAGCTGTCTAGGAGATCTTCCACCAAATGCGGAGACTGGTAGAGAAGTCGAAGCCAACGCTCGCTTGCAGGCCGAATATGAGTCTTTGCAGGGAGCCTACAAAGGCTATGTGCGTGACAATCCCAATGGAGAAGCAGATATTCCTGCAAGGCTTGACTTGATACTTGCTTTTGAGCCGTCTGGACGCAACGAAGATGGCGAAACCAAAATGGTTGCTGTATTGCGCGCTCAATACACTCGACTTGATATTGATAGTTCCAAAGTGAATTATTCGATTCCGTTTGTACGCTTTTACAAGGAGTCTGGGCAGATTGTTCTCCTGACCCAAAAGGACATGTCATCTGGCGCTCCTGGTGTTGGATCCCTCTCAATTGTGGGAACATTGATCGATGGGCGAATGCGAGCCACTTTGACCGATCATAGGGGCTTACAAGGTCGTCTTGAATTAGTTAAGTACGCTCCCTAAGATTTTAGTTCTCAGCATTGCTATAGTTGGGTGTAGTCGATAGCCTGTAGTTGTGCGTAGCAGACTTTCTGAACTTCTTTTGATTTTTGTGTTTCTTGGTAGCGTTTCAGCTCAAGCCATCA
>CAZXHL010000178.1:0-3560 GCA_964640545.1 uncultured Bacteriovorax sp.
AAACAGCTCTACTGGAGTTGATGTAGCCCAACAAGTAGCACAAGGTCCAGCAGTCGACCCGGCAACCACACACCCTGCCTGCGCAAATATCAAATTTGACTTGATTCAACCGGCCCTAAAAAACCTCTACAATCCACAAGGATGTTCCGGTAAGAAGGTTTGCGATAACATGAAAATCGTTGATGGAGAGTTGGTTTTTCCAGATTCTCCATTAAAGAAGGCCGTATCGGCGTATCAAGAAAGAAACAACTTGAGCGAAGAAGAAGCAAAGTTAGCATTTTTCAAACAAATCGCCGCCACGCCTAGTGTTTGTGAAGCCTTTGCGAAACCCAGCTCATCGCAAGAAGAAATAAAAAATAGAAATGACGCCATTGAGAGTGCTCTTTCCGAAGAACAAATTCTAAGCATTGCCGCAGATATAGAACTTAAAGAATCTCAACGAATAAACAAAGAGAAAGAAGTAGAGATCGCTGACGCGAAAGAAGGTCATGCGCCTGGATCGGGAGAAGCTGACGATGCTCCTAGCCCCGTTGTCGATTACTATGCCGAGGCAGAACGGGTAAAAAACTCCAACGCCGCTAAAGATTGTGTCAGGGATGTCGTTGACCACCTATACACGGTTGAAAATTTCGAGAAAAAGATTGGAGATCTTGGCGTTTACGTCTCGAATCAGGTCGGCTTAATTAATGTTGGCAGGGTACTTAGCCCTTCAATAGATATGGGAATTGAAGAACGAGTAAAAACTATAAAAGGGGGGATTCTGCCCACTCTTGAAAAACTTTTAGAGACCCACGAGGACCCGCAAATGTTTTGCCGATCGAAAGATCACATTGTCAATTTATTGAAGCCAGATCCCACAACAGATTATTTAGAAAATTTAAAAAAAGAAGACCCCAAAAAATTTGAAGAGGCACTAAAAGCTACTGCATGGTTTCAAGGAGCTGGACTTGCCGGCCTCATGGACAAAATGAATATCTACGACAAGAAAACTGGCACCTGCGTTGAAAGTATTGAAAAATTCCAAGCTCATGAGCCAGATGGATATAGAAACGAAAATTTTGCTAAGGCTATTTTGATCAGTAATTTTGCCAATGAGAACACCTTAAATGGACTACTAGCTTCCAACGGGAAGTATCTCAACAACTACAAGGAAACCTTTAGGCAAAACACCTATGGGATGAATGCGATGAACTGCCTCGTAAGCTTGTCTGGAGTGCCTTTGGAAAAGGCGAAAGAAGGCATGAAAGTTGGAGAAGATTATAAAAATTTGGCCTTCAAACAACATATTCTGAAAGACAACACGATCCCCGAAGGAACACGCTCTCCTGCTCATGTCGAAACTTCTGCTGCGCAATAGTAGTCATAGAATTTTTATGTAAATTTTAGCACCCCAGTTTGATCTGTGGTGCTAGCTTGTTTTTGTGGATCTTTTACTGTTAACACCCAGTATTCTCGCCCTGGTCTTAGCCTTATTTCTTCGAAATGCGTTTGTGGCTTTGAGTGCGGGTGCTCTTTTGGGAGCCATTTTGTTTCTTCACCAAACGCCAACAGCCATCCCCCCTTACCTGCTAGACATCTTTCTACTCAAGCACTTAAGCTCCCCATGGAAGATGGGAGCCTTGATCCTCACGCTTCAGCTTGGCGCTTTCTCTGCGCTGCTAGATCGAAACGGATCACTTCAAAAACTCTTTGATTCCATCAAGGCTTCCGGCCGCAGCAAGCGCGCCTCGCTCATCAGTCTCGCGGGTGCTGGAGTTTTATGCTTCTACGACGGGCTCGCAAATGCGATCCTCCTGGGCAAACTTGCCAAACCCATTCGCTCCCGCTTTGCGGTATCACCGCAAAAGCTCGCCTACATCGTGGACAGCACAAGTTCATCCGTGGCGTGCTTGATTATCTTCTCGACTTGGACGGCGTATCAATTGTCTCTCATTAGTAGCGCTGTCGTAGGCACACCTCTTGAGGGACAGGCCCTCCCTCTCCTCATAGGATCAATTCCTTTCAATGCCTATTCCATCATGTCGCTCGTCGTGCTCTTTGTGGTGTTATACAAAAACATCAACCTTGGTCCGATGAAACAAGCTGAGGCGGATGCGGAACTTGCTTTTTCCAAACGATCAAACACGACCGTCGACAAGCAGAACATTCACAATTCTGAATTGGCATTAAGGCCAACTTCAGCGGGGCTTGTAGTAAAACTCCTCTTCCCCATCTCAGTGCTCTTTTTTAGCTTCTTTGTGTTTGTGCTTATTTTTTCCGATGCCGATCACAGCCGTGGGAGTTTTCAATTCCTCATCAATTCCCTTTCCAGCAACAATGTTCCTAGCTATTTGAACCTCTCAGCAATTCTAGCCTGGATCACACTTCTTCTCACAAAAGAACAAACTCTCAGCTTCACTGAGGCCCTAAGAGTCAGTCTCACAGGATTGATGGATATCGCAAAACCCTGCCTAATTTTGTTCGGAGCTTGGGCCTTAACATCCACTATTTCTGATCTTGATGTGGCCTCGTTTCTAGCTTCACTATTTCAAGCCTCACAATTCGATATGGCTTGGCTACCGCTCTACACTTTTGTCGCGGCTTGTATTTTGGCTTTTTTTACGGGGACTTCCTGGGGCACACTCGCACTGCTTATTCCTCTCGCATTGCCATTAGCTGCCGAGCTCAATGCACCTATATGGAGCCTGCAAGCCATCATCGGAGCCATTTTCGGAGGGGCTGTTTTTGGAGACCATTGCTCACCAATAAGCGACACCACCGTGGTATCGGCTTTTGCGACGGATTGTGAACTAAAAGATCACACCAAAACACAGCTTCCCTACGCGCTGCTCGCCGCATTATTGTGCATTCTGCTCGTCTATATACCGATTGCTCTGGCATATTAATCCCGATTACGCTTGCATATTAGGCGCTTGGATTCTAGTTTGCTTGCCATCATGAGTGAAACAATTCAAGACAAACTCGTCGTAGGGGTAACCTACATTTTGAAAAACGACAATGGTGATACCTTGGACACAGCTACTTCTAGTGATCCATTTTACTATCTCCATGGCGCAAGCAATATCGTGCCCGGCTTGGAAGAAGAACTAACCGGACTCAAAGTTGGCGACAAAAAATCCGTCAAAGTAGCCCCAGAAAAAGGCTATGGCGAAATCAACGATCAGTTAAAAGTCAAAGTCGGCAAAGAGTCTTTCCCTGAAGGGACAGACGTTAGTCCAGGAATGCAATTTGCGGCTGATGTTGGAACCGGACAGCCTCTTCCCTTTACTGTTGAGAAAGTTGAAGGCGAAGAAATCTTTCTCGATGGCAACCATCCTCTCGCGGGACAAACCCTTCATTTCGAAATCGAAGTGGTGAACATCCGCGCTGCTACCGAAGATGAAGTTAGCCACGGTCACGCCCACGGCGCCGATGGAGTTGCAAACCACTAATTTTCCCTATCATTTTCAATGATCAAAAAAGCGTAGCTTTCCGTTTGGAAAACTACGCTTTTTTATTTCGTAGATAGCGAGTGAAGCTCGCACGTGCTTTGAAATTCGGCCGCCCAAAGCAGAAGCGAA
>CAZXHL010000179.1:0-3469 GCA_964640545.1 uncultured Bacteriovorax sp.
CAGGACAAGGGGAGTGCCACTCCCCTCTTGCTGGCTGGCGCCAGCAATTCACCCCTTAGTCCTTCGACTGAATCTAAATATTTAAAATGACTTAGAAAGGTCCTTAAGCTGGGCTCGCCCTTACAACACTTAAGCGCGCACAGTTTTTTCTTAACACAATCTTAACCATTCTTTTCTTTATCTATTTTTAACAATTCTATACACTGGTAGATGGGGATCAGTTTTGAGGGGAAATACAATCAATATTCGAGCGCGCGCGATAGTCTATTCTACGATCTATTTTATAGGTGTGGGATTGATGGTTTGTGCTGCGCCGTTTTCATGGGCTCAAGAGTCACATGACAAGAATAAAGATCCCCAAACTGGGCCACACACAGAACTAGAGATCAACGTGGATGTTGCTCTCAAAGGGAAGCCTAACGCCCCCATCGAGGTGGGTGAACACCGCTCAGAGGCTCTTGACGGACAATTTGCTCTCGACATTCAAATGCCAGAAACATCTTGTCCAAAAGATGAAAAACTCACTCGTCTCATTCAGGCTTGTATGAAGAAAGAACCTAGTCCTATAGGGAATATCGTTATTGATCCAGGGCATTTTAGGGGGAGCACTTCAGATCGTTCTGATTCCTCTGGGCAGGCGAATGATAATATTCATGAAGGCAATCTGAATATGGCTGTGGTGTTGATGACTAAGCAGCTTTTGGAGCGCTGTTACGATTCGGGAAGCCGTGTGAAGTTGCTTCGCCATCCTTGGGATACGGAGTTTGGACAGTTTCATAACGAAGCCTTGGCCAAGTCGACTTTAGAAAAATACGAAGCACCAAAGGGGCTTAGGAGAAATACCATTGCGAGTCTTTACGCTGGAGATCGTTATCAACGCAAGGCTTATGCAAGATTTTTATTAGGAAATGGATCTGACGAATTGGAAGAGAAAAGTTCTTTCTGGCAGATTCACGCTAATCAGTCCTATTCGACCATGGAGTTTGCTCACAATGGTAGAACCAGGAAAGAACGTCGATTGACCGATCATACTCTGGGACTTATTACTCAAAGTATTCCGAGGCGACGGATCGAGCTGCAACTTCTCAAGTGGTAGCTCCCATCTTGGATGAGATGACGCAGACACATTCTGTGATTCGTGCCGCACTTGAGGCCAAAGTCGCCGAGCAAGCGGAGGGCTCTCTTGAAAGAGCTAGAGCTCAAGCGAGGCTTGATTACTTTAATAGAGACGTGACTCATCAAAAAGATGGTGGATTTTCTCGCTCGGAGGGAAGGCCCCTTGGAATGGTCAACCGCAATGACGGTCACCTCAATGGTTCACCTATTTGGAAGGGCTTAAAATCTTCCGTTGGAATTGTTGAAGGTTTGTATATGAATGGTTATGTCGGCAAATTAGCTAGTCGAGAAGTTGTAGAAAATGATGCCAGAGTAAGAGAGTCCACAAAAGCTTGGAAAGCGGCTCAAGAGAGCGGAGACCAAGAAGCGATTGCGAAGAGCGCGAGTGAACTCAAAGACGTTTATCAATCTTCTATGGTTCAGGTCAGAGAGCGAGTGTATAGTGCTAAAGAGGGCAAATGGGTGACTCGCAGACGTATTGGCTATCATGCCCCAAGCCCTTATGTGAATTACGCAAAAGGATTGGCTCGTGGAATGGTGAATGGATACAAAGAACGCTGTGAAAAAGCAGGGGTGAATGCAGGATGAGAAAGTTTATGAAATGGCATTTTGCTTTTTTGTTGTCTTTGTCTGGCTTTGCTCAGGCTGAAGCTCCAAAGGCTTTCGCAGTTCCTGCGGGTTCTGAAATCTTGGATGTCCAAAATGGTTATGTCTTGCTGAGGCAAGATCGAAAAAATATTTTGCTAGCAGACACTGGTGTTGATCGAAAATTTTTGATGCTAGAAGGTGAGGCCAATCGTTTGGCTGGTGCCAAAGTGTCTCAGAGCGGGAAACGTCTCTTGGCTTTCTTTCTGTCTGACCAAGACTCTGGATATTTTCAATTGTATGAGCTTCCTTCAGGTCGCTTGCTGATAAAGAGTGCCTCTATAGATAGGCTCCAAGGAGCTTTTTGGGGGAGTGACTGCCATTATTATGTGCACACTCGGCAAGCTGAAAATGGTGGAGCGCTCAAAGTTTATTCTGATACTACAAATTCAAATTGCAATGCTAAGGCAGCCGCGACCGGTCCCAAAGCGCCTGAAGGCGAGTCGCCTTCGTATATTTGGGTCGATGAACACCAAAACATTTGGTCATTTTATAAGAATGGTTCTCGATCACTCTTGAATTGGGTGGGGCGAGGGAACTTTAATGGATTTCAGTCCTCTCAATCTCCTTATGTTTGGTATCAGGAACCATCTTATAAAGGTGTTCTTTTGCAAGGAGATGTGAAGCTAAAAAAATCGCAGCCTCTTGTACCGGTTATTGCTTATGTGGCTCGACATGATCAGCCTCACGTCTTTGCGATCATAGAAGATGATATTGTGGAACTCAGCTTGAAGAGAGATTTTTCAGTGAGCAGACGCAAAATTGGAAAAATGAAGGGCGCCACTAGACTCTTCTGGGATGCTAAGACGTCTCGTTTGCTTGTTGAAAATGCTCAAAACCGCTACTTCTTCCTGAAGCATTAGAAAAGTGGTAGTGTCCAACTTTTAGACGGGTGCTAACAATTTCTGCCGAATAGATAAGTGATTGATAATAAACAGGATTCTCGTTTTAGCTGCTCAAACTTTGTTCACTACGATAGCTATCAAGAATAGCTTTCCCAAAGATTTCATGTGGTTAACCCTCTTGGCACAAGCCATGCATCATAAGGGCTAGGGTGGAACTAACAATGAAACGAATACTTACATCAATTAGTCTTGGTTTACTGATGCTAACGATGGTGCCTGGTTGTTCTCAGGGGCGCAAGTCTCTCAGTGCTGGTTCCGGGGGGGACCGTTTGAGTGAAGTGGTTTTGCTGGACTACAATGAAGGTGATCCCGTTTACGGAAACTTTCAGCTTCAGCTCAACCTCGATAAGAACTTTGCTTACCTAGATGTTCTTGCTCTAGCCAATGGCTGGACGCCAAATGATACTTACAAAGTTTTCGCAAGATACAAAGATGAGTATACTTGGGTGAAACTTGCTACGGGATTGAATGCTGGGCCTGGACAAACGGTGCAGATTTCAGCTTACAAGGGACATAAGATCTATGAATACACGGCTTACATCATTGCTTGGGAATATCGTGAGGCCTACACACCTTTCGCAGACAATGACGTTGACTCCTACATGGTCCAAGAAGAAGTCCTTTTCCAAGAATACATTCTTAAGAACTCTCCCAACAACTAAACGGGAGTTAGTTTGAATCCAAACTTAGAAACCAGAACTCTTCCCGAGTTCTGGTCTTTTCTATTTGAGCAGCTCAAAAAGTTGAATTGGTTAGGTGGCAATGTCTACATTGTTGGTGGCGCTGTCAGAGACGCTCTCATG
>CAZXHL010000180.1:0-3447 GCA_964640545.1 uncultured Bacteriovorax sp.
TTCAGAGCACCAGTACGTACCTAGGGCTGTTCAAGTTGGTGGGCTCTTAAGCTCTAAAAACTCTGAGAACCCAGCGCAAAGATTTTATCTCATAAGAGAGGGCCTTGAAGATGGCGATACAATTGCCGCAGGCCCTAACTTTCTTCTGGATTCAGAGGCTCGCTTAAGAGGCTTCTCAAATGATTAAGTCAATTATTAGGTTTTCGGCAAACAATCGATTCCTAGTCATTTTGATTTCAGCCCTTCTTTTCGCAATGGGAGTTTGGTCAATCAAGCAAACCCCTGTCGATGCGATTCCTGATCTTTCTGACACTCAAGTTATTATTTATTCAAAATGGGACCAATCTCCTGACTTGATTGAAAACCAAGTCACCTTTCCGCTTGTCACAGGTCTACTGGGTACGCCCAAAGTAAAAAGCGTGAGAGGAATCAGTGACTTTGGCTTCTCCTATGTTTACGTCATTTTTGAAGACGGAACAGACCTTTATTGGGCGAGGTCACGAGTCCTGGAATTCCTAAGCCGCGTAACTCCGCAGCTTCCAAAGGGGGCTCAAGTTGAACTTGGACCAGACGCGACAAGCGTTGGTTGGGTTTTTCAATACGCAATTGTCGATAAAACAAATCGCATGAATCCAACAGAACTAAGGTCTCTTCAGGATTGGAATCTAAGATTCCATCTGCAATCGGTTCCAGGAGTAGCCGAAGTCGCAGCTATAGGTGGCTTTGTAAAACAATTTCAAGTTCAAGTGCTTCCAGAGAAGCTACAAAGTTTTCAGGTTCATTTTAATGATGTTTTAAAAGCGGTTGCCGAAAGCAATTCAGAGCGTGGTGGGCGCGTGTTGGAGTCTTCTGGATCTGAGATCATGGTTAGATCGCGGGCTCTCGTCGAAAACACAAAAGACATTGAAGATGCCTTGGTAAAATACAATCCGCAAACGCGTTCCGCAATAAGAGTCAAAGACGTCGCACATGTTCGCCTCGGAACTGAGATGCGGCGGGGTGTGGCTGATCTTGATGGCCGTGGTGATAGTGTTGGCGGAATTGTTGTCATGCGACAAGGAGAAGACACCACGCGTGTCATTGAGCGAATTAAAGAGAAGCTTAAAGAGCTTAAAACGTCACTTCCTGAAGGTGTTGAAATTGTAACTGTCTACGATAGATCTGACCTCATCTCTCGCGTCATTGAGACGTTAAAAAAGAATCTTATCGCAGAACTTCTAATTGTGAGTCTAATGATTCTTCTTTTTTTGTGGCACATTCCCTCTGCTCTTGTTCCCATTATAACGATCCCCTTATCTGTGGTACTTGCCTTCATTCCCATCTATCTTTTGGGACAGAGCGCAAACATTATGTCTCTTGCGGGAATCGCAATTTCAATCGGGGTTCTTGTTGATGGCGCCATTGTTGAAGTGGAAAATGCCTACCGAAGAATACAGCAATGGGAGGCCTCTGGTAAAAAAGAAGACTTTCACAAGGTTAGACTTGATGCTCTTTTAGAAGTTGGCCCAGCAGTATTCTTCTCTGTATTGGTCATTTCCGTTTCGTTTTTGCCAATCTTTACTCTTGTAGACCAAGAAGGACGACTTTTTGGACCACTGGCTTTAACCAAGACTCTCACTATGCTCGTAGCTGCAGTCCTGGCGATAACTTTAGACCCAGCAGTACGAATGCTTTTTGCAAGACACGAAAAGTTTCAAATTCGTTGGCCTTGGCTTAATCGACTCGCAAATGAGTTTTTTATTGGAACTTATTTCGCTGAAGAGAGGCATCCTATAAGTAAAAGGCTCTTTAAAATTTATGAGCCAGCTGTCAGGTGGGTACTCAAAAAGCCTCTCACAACACTCGCTCTTGCTGTTGCGCTTTGCCTATCCACAATCCCTATTTACAAGAGTATTGGGCAGGAATTCATGCCCAAGCTTTTTGAAGGAAGTTTTTTGTACATGCCCACTGCTTTGCCGGGACTCAGCGCCCCTGAGGCTGCAAAGATTATTCAAAAGCAAGATGCCGTGCTCCTGTCTTTTCCGCAGGTTGAACGTGTTTTTGGAAAAGCAGGACGAGCAGACACTTCGACCGATGTGGCCCCCCTTTCAATGGTTGAAACAACTGTGCTTCTTAAGCCAAAAAGTGAATGGCCCAAGGTTGAACGATGGTATTCATTTTTACCAGACTTTCTTGAATTGCCCTTTCGTCATATTTGGCCTGATCACATTACTGACGATGAGTTGATCGGCCAGATGAATGAGAAGCTTCAGTTTCCAGGAATGCCAAATATCTGGACCATGCCCATAAAAAATCGCATTGATATGCTTTCTACGGGAATTCGAAGTGCAGTTGGAATCAAGATCTACGGACCTGATCTCACTACGCTTGAATCTCTAGGGTCTGAAATTGAAAAATTAATTAAGGACGTTCCTGGCGCACGAAGCGTTGTTGCCGAAAGAGCTGCAAGTGGCTTTTATCTTGATATAGATTTTAATCGAGAAACTCTTGCCAACTTTGGATTCACTCTCGATGAGGCCCAATCGCAAGCTATGGCCGCTATTGGCGGTGTAAACGTCAGTCAGACTTTAACGGGGCGCGAGCGCTTTCCGATTCAGGTTCGCTATACTGGATCTCATCGCAGTCAACCCGAAGATATTCGAAGACTTTTTCTGACTTCTCCCGACGGAGCGCAAGTCCAACTTGGCCAGCTCGCCAAAGTTAGCCTGAGCGAAGGACCCTCGATGCTTAGAACAGAGAACGGTCAAAAAACCTCCTATGTCTTTGTTGATGTGGACACTAGCTCACACGACATTGGAAGCTTCGTTGAGGCGGCAAAGCTAAAAATTGCAAGCACTCTTAAAATGCCCACTGGCTACACACTCAGTTGGAGCGGACAATTTGAGAACATGATCCGTGTGAAGGAAAGACTCAAGGTAGTTGTCCCCCTCACGCTTTTCCTGATTCTTCTTCTTATATATTTCAATACGAAGTCTTGGATGAAAACGGGTATTATATTGCTTGCTGTACCCTTTTCCATGATTGGTGCGTTTTGGCTCATGTGGGCACTTGGATATAACCATTCAATCGCCTCTTGGGTTGGGATCATTGCTCTCATGGGGCTTGATGCTGAAACGGGAATATTCATGCTGATGTATCTGGATCTTGCTTTTGAGGATCGAACAAAATCTGGGAAAATGAATAATTTAGATGATCTTCAGGATTCGATTATTGAAGGAGCGGTTCACCGAATTCGGCCTAAGCTCATGACGGTAGGAACTGCTATTATTGGATTGCTTCCGATTATGTGGTCTATGGGTGACGGAGCTGATGTCATGAAGCGTATTGCAGCCCCTCTTATTGGGGGGCTTTTTAGTTCCTTTGTTTTGGAGCTTATGATTTATCCAGTTTTGTTTTTTGAGTGGAAAAAGAAAACTTTAACAAAAAAGTAAAAGAAGGAGATCGAGT
>CAZXHL010000181.1:0-3392 GCA_964640545.1 uncultured Bacteriovorax sp.
TGATGTATGAATTAAGGGACCATCACGAGGAGATAGGGAGCCCCCCATCGGCAACGCTCTACCTCGTTTGCGAAAAAGACCCCTGCACTTACCGATATCCCAGCTATGTCTATGCCGGTATTCACAAACTTCCCGTTCTTGATGAGCTCGCGGAGCGCAAGGACCTTGCTTCCGTTCAGCAATTCTTTAAGAATAATGGTGAAGCTTCAGCTGCTACCATCCAGCTCTTTAAGTCCTTAGGATTGAGATACATCTTGATCCCTCGTTTGAGTGGTGAGTTTCAATCATGGATTGATTATGCGCAAGATAGCGCGGAGCTTTCCACCTTGGCCTCAAATGAGCAGGGTGTCGTTCTTGAGCTCCAAAACGCTGCCGAGTTTGTGCGTGCTGATTTCCTCAAATACCTAGACATTGATCAACTCTGAGCATTGATCGGCAGGGAAGGTTGAGGCATGATGGCAACTACCGTGAACAAGAGTAATTTGACTGAATCACCATCAGATTTGCCAACCCTGAGTATTGTGATTCCAGTTTGCAATGAGTCTTCTAATTTGAGCGCATTGATCGATCGCCTGCACAAAGTTATCAAGACGACAGATATTGGAAAGGTAGAACTGATTTTCGTCAACGATGGTAGCACGGATTCAAGCCTGGCCACTCTGCAGGATCTACAGAGTCGAGATCCATCCATTGTGATTGTGGATCTTTCTCGAAATTTTGGGAAAGAGCTTGCCATGAGCGCCGGACTCAGCACGGCCCGGGGCAAGGCTATTGTTTTTATGGATGCAGACCTTCAGCATCCTCCAGAGCTATTAAGTGAATTGATTGCGAAATGGAAAGAGGGCTTTGAGGTTGTAGCTACGACACGGGCTGAGTATGAGTCCGAGCCCTTTATGCGAAAAGTTTTTTCTAGGCTGTTTTATTTCTTGATGCGCTGGTTTTCGGATGTGGAAATTTTGGCCAAAAGCACGGACTATCGCTTGATTGATCGAAAGGTGGCGGAGGAACTATTGAAGGTCACCGAAAAGCAACGCATTTTTCGTGGGCTCATTGATTGGGTGGGCTTTCGCAAAACCCATGTCAGCTTCAAGGCGGAGGCCCGGCATAGCGGACAGGCAAGCTATGGCTTTGGAAAGCTCGCCGCTTTAGCTTTGAATAGTTTTGTGGGACATTCATCTCTTCCGCTGCTTGCCGTGGCCTATGCTGGGCTTACGGTGTCTTTCTTTAGTATTCTGCTTCTCGTGGTTATGCTATGCGATCGATTTTTGGGTCAAAACTTCTTTGCCTTTTCGAGTCTCGCCATGGTGGTGGTGTCGAACATGGTGCTTACGGGAATGTTACTTAGCACCCTGGGAGTGATGAGCCTTTATTTGAGGAAAATCTACAGCGAAACACAGGGTCGTCCACTCTATGTGATTCGTGAGGTTTTAAGGCGCCAATGATTGTTGTTTGGATAGGGACGATCGCCGAGCTGATCAAACTAGCTCCGGTGATTGATCGAGCTCAAAAAGAGGGTCTTGCATTGACTCCTGTCGCGACTGGGCAAAATAACATTGTTAGTAGTGAGTGGTATGATTTGTTGTTTCCGGAGGGCGTGAAGACTTGGGTGACCAAACGTCCCATCCGTCAAACGCCTTGGCATTTCTTGTTGTGGACTTTTGAGGCCCTTTGGAAATCAGTTTTTGTTTTGCGCCGGCTTCGAAAGACCTTGAGTCCTGAAGCTGGAAAAATGAAAGTGATGGTTCATGGAGACACGGTTAGCACATTAATTGGAGCCATTGCGGCGAGGCTAGCGGGCGCTCAGGTTCTGCATGTTGAGGGCGGACTTCGAAGTTTCAATTGGCTAAGGCCCTTTCCTGAAGAAATCAACCGTGTGGGGGTATCGCGTCTGGCATCGATGGCGTTTTGTCCTGGAGAATGGGCTTGCTCGAATCTTAGGGGACTTAAATCTATTGAGGTAGTGGACACTCATTTCAACACCATCATTGATGTCATGGATATTGCGAAGCAAAAAAATATATTGCCTAGCGAGCGTATTCCCGAAAAATACTTTCTCTTTGTATGCCATAGGCAAGAAAATCTTCTGGACCAGACTTTTTTGCAGCAGCTTTTCGAGCGTATTGTAAGGCAGAGCGAGCTTTTGCCTTGTGTTTGCATTCTTCACGAACCAGCCGAGGAAAGTTTTCGCAAATATAATTTGTTAGAAAAACTGACTAGCGCTCCGCAGATCACAACCCTGCCCAGACAAAACTATTTTGAATTCACGAGTCTGCTTCGTGGCGCCGAATATGTGGTCACTGATGGAGGGAGCAATCAAGAAGAGTGTTATTTCCTCGGCAAAGCCTGCCTCATTTTGAGAAAAGAAACCGAGCGCCAAGAGGGCCTGGGGCACAACGCCCTTTTGAGCAAGAAAGATTTTGCGCTTGTGGATTCTTTTCTTGCGGATCCATTTCATTGGTCAAAGGAAGCTCCCAAGCCAGAGTTGTCTCCTTCAAAGATCATTGTCGACGCCTTGAAAGATAAGGTATGAGTCCGCTTCCAGTCAGTCTCATCATTCCCACATACAATATGTCGTCTCATATTGATGGACTCATTCGTTCTATTGAAGAGCACGGTTTAAATGCCTGCCTTGCGGAGTGTATCATTGTCAATGATGGATCAACCGATGATACGCTTGAAAAAATTAAGGCCCACGATAAGCCTTGGCTGAAAGTGATCAGCCTTGCGGAAAATCAAGGACGTTACTGGGCCAGATTTCATGGGGCGCAAGCTGCTAGTCAGCCGAGTCTATTGTTTCTAGACACACGTTTAGAGCTCGAGGCGGGTTTTGCTGCGAGACTGTGTGAATTACAGGGGCAACATGAGGCTCTCATGGGTGTTGTGAATATTGATACTTCTAGCAGCTTGTTTTCGCTTTATTGGGATCGTACGCATCGATGGATCTGGCGCAAACATTTTGAAGCCGCTCGAAAGGGCTTTTTCCTGACCAAGGAAAATTTTGATGAATACCTCAAGGGAACGACGATTTTTTTGTGTCAGCGCCAAACATTCTTGGATGTCTGTGAGCTTTACAAAGATGAGGGACTACTTTCTGATGACAACGCTATTATGAAACACGTTGTGGAACAGTCCCCGATCTGGGTGGATCCGGGCCTCGGAATTCGGTGGAAGCCTCGCGAAAGCGCGGGTGAGTTTTTGATGCGTTTGTGGGAGAGGGGACCGAGTTTTGTCGAGTACCATGTCTTTGAGCGCCGCACGGGAGCGTTCTTCTGGGCATCGATCATGCTTCTTCTCGCATCTATTTTGTGGATCTACTCACTCATCAACCTTGTCGATATAGGTGTTGGTGTTTTTGTTGCCGGACTTGTGGTGATTGTTTTGAGTACTGGATT
>CAZXHL010000182.1:0-3301 GCA_964640545.1 uncultured Bacteriovorax sp.
GAAGAAGGGCGTTGATGAGGGCATAAGCCCCCTTATTGAATCGCATACATACCACAACGTCATTATCTCAAATTCTTGGGGTTTTGACGTGTTAAGATTGGGTATATGATTGAGGGAGCTATTTAGCGGCTTTAACTTTTCGAATGGTAGAAAATACGGCTGGCGTAAACGGGAGCGCGTCTATTGCTGCCATGCTGGCTGACATTACACATGATCTTGAAAGGGTTGAGATGGAGATGTTGTTGATTTGCGCAGTCGTGCAGGAAATTTCGCCTCTTTTTACGGATTCGCTGGCCTCCTGCGAGATTTGGCTAGCGATGTGATTATTGCACTCATTTAGAGCATCGCTGCCGCTGGCTCCAAGCCACAAGCCATCCGCACCGAATGCTGCTGCCTGAGCGAGTTTTACAGAGGTTGGAAATTTCGTAGCCACGGTTGTGAGTCCACGATTCGTAGCTACTTCCAGAGCTTGAATGGACTTGGGGAATCGCGCTGCCATCGCTGAAATTTTTGCACCATTGATCGAAGCGGACGCTAGTGCACCCACGCCAAAGGTGCCCACTGTGAGTGCGGCGCCTATTAACGCTGAGTTTATCACTTCACCGGTTTGCTTCTTTGCGACGCGAATATCTCTTCTACATTGCCCATTGCCCATTTCAAAAAGAGCTTCTGCTCCTTCTCTATCGTTGTCTTTCAGTCTCCGAAACCCTTCTTTGTCAGGTTCTACGGAAGGAATTTCGGCTAGTTTCTCAAGGTGCTTCTTTATGCAGCCATTTCCGCCATGAATGCAATTTGAAATCTCTTTCATTTCTGTGAGTTCTTCAGATAAGCCAGATCGGATTTCTCCGAGTCCCTTTTCAAGAAACCATCCAAGGCTTTCTTCTTTTGGTTTTTTCTTACCATTTACAACGTCTTTAAAAGTATCAGTATTTAACCAGGGTAGGATTCTCAGTATGGATGCTCGAGCATTTAATAGGTTTTTAGCCAAAGCGGGGTCCCTATAGCAACTTCTTCCGGGAGGACAACGTTTATATTTCAATGATTTTAATTTATTGCGAATAATTTCCAGGTTTTTAACAGCTGTTTTGGTTTGGTCAAGGGCGGCATGGAACTCGTCAGGCTGGTGTTGAAGACAAGCCTTTTCAGATTTAAACTTAGAAACATAGTCACCAATTCCTGGAATATCCCCGTCACTGAGATTGGAGTGGCCCTGCAAAACTGGTGAGCCAGTTAGCCGATCTATCGCAGCAATACCCTCAAATGAGCTCATAGCTGTTAGGCGCAGGTTGGTCATGTTGTAGTAGTAGTCCCCAACGGCGGAGAATTGCTGATCTTCGCTCAGTCGAGTGCAAGGGCTATTGCGAGTGCAATTAGATTTTGATTTCCAATTCTTGGCACAGCTTGAAATGAAGCTTGAGGTGCCAGTTCCATATTCATCAGTTTGGTCAATGAGCTTTTCTAGATCAGATGGACTTTTGATGTGTCGTTTAAGTTTGGTTCTGCAGGCATCGTCCGCAGTAACTCCCGAAAAGAAACCTAGATATCCACCTCTAGTGTCTCCGATGGAAACCTGCCTAAAAAGCTCGCGCGGACATGTCTTATTATTGTTCTTGCTGGCAGACGTGGTAGATCCGCTGGAGTGAGAATTTCCTCTTGACTGAGTGTTGGTAGAAAAGCTGATGGAAAAAACTAAGGCGCATTCAATGGCGAGATGGCCAGCCGTTTTGCCTAAATATCTTTTTGCAATTAGCACTATTCGGACAGCCTTCTCATGGGCAATTCACTAGATTCAATTTCTTGAATCGTTGTTTCATGCGCTGTGCGCACTCTTGCGCGAAAGGCCTCATCGCTTTCGTTTGCACCCTTTTTGAATTCAACGCCGTCGATGACCAAGTCACCAGTATCGTTTTTAACGATTCTAGCATTTGTAGCGTCTTGATAGCTTCGAACTCTACGTGCATTTTCGTCAATGGCGGCTTCAAGTGTCCGACGTTGCTCTATCGAAAGATTTGGGACGTTTGTTAAGTCTTCTCGTAATCTAGCAATCTGCTCTAGTGTTCCGATGGGGTTTTGTAGGCTGGATTCAATGACAGCGACGTTGGGGGGCAAGAAGGGAAGTTCCTCAAAAATTTTGATCTGGCCACCGCCTGTCGCCTGGCTCATCCGATCCAGGTTTGTATGAAAAATTCCCTCTGGAGTGCGGGAGGTCGGATATTGAACAAGCAGGTCGCCACTCCCCTCAAATACAGTTCCTTCGAATAGGCGCAGAGAGTTTCGATCTGGAGCATTTCTCATGGCTCCCGGTAAAAACTCGGTTGTGATCTTATTCCAGAATCCTGCTTGAGGGCCGTTGTGGAAAAGGTTTGCGCTTAGTCGTTTTTTGAAGACTTCCGCCGAGATCAATCCTTTTCGGAAATCACCCAAGGCATCGGCCATCCCAGGAAATTCGTGTAGGAAGCCCAGTGCGACTGCCATTTCCTTCTGTGAAAGAATAGCTCTCAATTGGTCATTGCTGAGGTTGGAGTTAAATAGGGTTCTTCCTTGAAGGCCCATTTCATCGAGCAAATCGCTCAGCACTTTTCCTGCGGCGTCATTAGATCTGCCTTTAAGAAAGTCGAAAAGCTGATCGGAACTCACACCATCAGGAGTTTTGGCATTTTTGTCTTTCAGTAGTGCTTTGTAAGAATCGAGTTTACCTTTGTCGGAATCTAAAATGCCCTCTAATAATCCTTGTCGACTACTCTGGTTAAAGCCCATTTTTTTCAAAGTGGCAGGATCGGTAGAGGCACGCAAAAGATCTCGTTGATGTTTGAGAGAATCAATTTCTCTTTTGGGTAAGTTTGCTCTAACGGCAGCGTCTATCTCTTGATCAATCTGTCTAAGGGCAGGGTGAGGATTGGAGGTGAGGGCTTCATTGAGAGGGGAGGAGGCCTTAGGAGTTTTTGCATGGCCTGGTCCGTCTGGATCCGTTCTTCTAACCGGACTAAGGCCTAGGCCCGCCAGCGCTGGATCGTTATTGAGCGCAAAGCTTCTAGCGTCGCCTGCAACGTCCTTCACTTTGCCTGAGAGAACATCTGCTAAACTGTTTTTTATCTTTGCCTCATCTAGCTTTGAGACATCTACATTTTCTGTGACGATCGATAACCACTCTGCGGCCTTGGTGCGATTTTGAGCGGTGATAACATTTGAATTTCCAAGTTGGTCACTGACGACGTTAACGATGTGAGCGGATTGTGATCTGCTGAACCTGTAGTTTGGAGTATCGAGGTGTTTGACGATGTCACCTTGACCGGAGGATTGA
>CAZXHL010000183.1:0-3293 GCA_964640545.1 uncultured Bacteriovorax sp.
AGGGAGCAAACCACTTTTCGCATCGCTCTTTGACTTTAACCCGAGTCAACGATGAAACACCCGACAGGTGATGCAGACAAAATTTTTCATAGACATCTAAAAATCGCACATCGCTCTTGCGCCCATTCAATTCCAAAAACTGCCCAGCAACTAAGAGCCGTGCCCTAAAAAATAAATTTTCCAAATATCTCCGCATCAACGAATACACCATACCCATTTCCTCCTTGAGTTTTTCGTGTCGGCATAACCCTGCTCTCTTCATAAGAAAGAAAATAGAAATTTTTTTTGACTCAAAAATATTTGTCATCAATGAACTCTTTTCAAGAATTCGAGTTTCTACTATGACTCATTTCAGACGACACAAATGGACGCCGTTCTTCGCGGCGGCCAAGGGGTTACGAATGCGGACTCAACGAATGCGGGGGTCTTCTCGACGAATTTGAACAACGGGCCGACCTCTTCCGATACTTGGGGAGGGTTCCGCTGCGCTTTCAGCCCTTCTCAGACTCAAAGACCACACCGTGCCGATGAATTGCACGTGCGATTCCACGAAAAACTTTGAGGCACACGTCGTCCACTGGCTAACTCCCCAACATAAGAGGGTCAGTTATTTGTATTTAATACCGCTGATTTTGAAAAAGATCGCACGTGCAATCATCGCGATAGAAGCATGACACTTATTCTCTCTTAACAGAGCGCTAACTTTTAGAAGAAATATGAACATTTCCAATTCGCGCCAATTCATCCCAATCGGCGTCACCAAACAAGACGCAGTTATGTTGGGTATAACACCATGCTACTATCCTCAGATGCAAGTTTCCATATTCCGCGATCTCTCGGCAATTCGATTTGTGAGATGCCATGCACAACTTCCCAACCAAAACGCGGGAGCTGGAGGCGCGGGCTTCACGCTAGCTGGAGCCCTTGCGCGGTGCCAGTCGGAATATGTGGAACGAGTTTTCTTCAATGATATTTTAAAGCCAAACAACATATACCCAGAAGGAATAGCCGCTCATCCGACATCAAGGGAGGCCGCCACAGGATCGGCTTACTTTGAAGCTCTTGAGACATTTTATTTACAAACAATCAAAAGAGACGGTCAAATAGAGGCTCTACGTGTCCTGAAACTGGGCAAGTTTGAAATCCATCTGAAACCTCTCGATATCGGATCTATTGCGTTCATCCGATGCCAGTATCAAGGCATTCCGATGCTATTCTATTCCCTTCGAGCTTCGCCGATTTCGGCACTACTCAAAGTCTGGGAGGAGTACCGCAATCCTCACTTCTACAAAATCTCAAAAGAACTCATTTCCAATTACACCAAAGCTCAGAAAATATTAGGCCCTGACCTGATCCCACAAATCGAGTTTCTCAACAACTACCGAGTTACAAAGGCTCTAGCCACCGATCAATTCATTTCCAATTACGCCCAATTTATGGGTCATCACATTAGCTACCTAATTCGAGGAGAAAAAAATGAAATTATTTAAGTCATTAATAGGAACCATAGCCGTACTTCTTGGACTCAATTCAGTTGTCGCATGGTCGGCAGAGACAGAAAAAGAGCCTAATGATAGCTCCAAGGACAAACAAATCGAAAAAACCGAGCCCCCCAACCCTGTAGGGAAAACAGAACCTATCTGTCAGGGAACAGACGACAAGTAGATAGGATCATGCTTGATGCACAGTTTAAAACTTAAAGCCCTTCGAGTGACTTTAGGGTTATTACTTGCAGTATTCTTAATTTATACACTAAAGGAGAACGACTCTTTGTCAGACAAAAACACTAGAAATGAGGATACTGTGCATGTAGGGCTTTCAGGGCGGCTTGATCTGCCATTATCACCCGAAAACATCTCCTCCATTCCTCTTTATCAAATCCACATCAACCTATGGGGCACAATCCTGTCCAAAGATCCCAGCGAGGCCCTCTCCACTATCACTCATGTAAGCGCAGACGAAAAAGTCTACCAGTTCAAGCTTAAATCTGAAGCAAAATTCAGCAATGGAAGAAAAATCACATCTTCAGATGTTATCGGATCTTTGCAAAGAGTTATTTCCATCCAACACGAGGGTCATTTTAACGCTCGAAACATCATAGATTCCATTGAGAAAATATCGGATGAGGAGTTTGCGATTCACCTTAAAGAGGTGACACCGTCATTTCTCTTCCTTCTCACAATTCCCGAACTAGGCATTGTCCCCAATGAGATTCTAGACGCCAACGGCAAAATTCAAAATCTCGAAATTACAAGCGGCGCCTATTCAGTCTCACGCATCGAGGATCAATACACACTTCTCCTCACCGAAAATCCCTATTTTATAGGGCGCAGGTCCGATGCTCCTAAAAAGGTCAGAGTTCACTTTTACGAAGACATTGTCACGCTCTTCGCAAAGATGGAGGAAGGACTATTAGATTTTGTAGAGCTGTATGATTCATCCTCACTTAAAAAAATCTCAGAAGTGAAGGGTCAACAGTCTTTTTCGGATTATAGACTCATCAGCACCCGTCCCTCTTATTCATTCTACCTAAGTACCAATACTTTGATTCTCGGTGAAAAAGAACGACAGGCTCTATCCAGCCTCATTCAAAGAAATTTAAACTATAACCTCATTGCTGGCCTTGAAAAGCGATCTTATGAACTGCTACCCCCAAAAAGTTTTGGGGCTCTCAACATTACTTCAGCGCCAGCCTTCCAACCCGACACCCACCTTCCAAAAGAAATTAAGATGATCAAGACCACCTCCCCCCTCAATCAAGCGGTTGGCTCCACATTGGAAAATGCAGGCATAAAAGTTACTTGGCTTGACCCCAAGAATCGAGACAAAGCAGACATCCTGCTCCGAGGACAAGGAATGAATGCGGACTATCCAGAAATAGAACTTCACCTTATGCTTCTGAGCCCTTGGGCTATTCTCGAAGCTTCCCAGGAAGAAAAACAAGCTCTCACAGAGGCAATGCACGAAAACGATGAGGCACGGCATAGCACGATTCAGAGGATTCAAAGCTCTTTACTATATGATGGCCGAGCTATCCCTCTTTTGGTTCGTTCTTATATCCATGGATTTAAAGCCTCCTCTTTGGCCAACCCTAACCACGCAGAGTACGACGGAGATGTACGCTTCTATCAAATGACATTGAGGTAGAATATGTCTCGCCCCCTCAAAACAAAGTTCACGAGGGTCTATGCTGGACTTTTTGTTCTATGGATCGTAGGGAGCATTGCTCTATTTTACTTAGGTGATAACTACGCCAAACGTCAGGTTCTAACTTCAAGAGCCAAGACACTTGA
>CAZXHL010000184.1:0-3257 GCA_964640545.1 uncultured Bacteriovorax sp.
CAGCTTGGGGCAAAAAGTGCTTGCCACTTTTTTCGAAAGTGTTTTCAATTTTAGAAAACAACCCAGCTGCCGCCTGTAAGGCTATCCAAGCACGTCGTCTTAAGAGAATGAATGTCTCAGAAGAAACGGCACAAAAAGTAGAGGCTGCTCTCGAAAGTCGCGAGCAGCTCCGCAAAGACAAAAAGTTTGAAGAATCTGATGCCGTTCGCAAAGAACTAGAAGCCGAAGGATTCGTCATTATGGACGGACCAGACGGCAGCGCATGGACTGTTAATTCACAAAAGACCTAAACACGCCCAACGGGCGAGGAAGAATTTTTATGATCGAAGCCCCAGGACTGGACCACAAAGAAGCTGTTGTTGAACACCTTAAAGAATTTGAAGCCGTTGTGCGTGCAAGACGCAGCATTCGCAAATTCAAATCCGAATCTGTGCCTGATGAGGTCGTCAACAAAGCCCTCGATCTCGCGCTAGTAGCGCCCAACTCTTCCAACTTGCAGCAATGGGAATACTACTGGGTCAAGTCGCCCGAGCTTCGCAAAGAATTGGACATTGCTTTTTTGTCACAGCCCGCAGTAAAGACTGCACCAACATTGATCGTAGCTGTTGCGCGAACGAAAACATGGAGACGCAGTCAGAAGTTGATGATCGAAATTCTAGAGCAAAATCCTAAGACTCCATCCGGAGCCATGGATTACTACAAAAAGTTAGTGCCCATGGTTTATAATCAAGGATTCTTCGGAGTTTTTGGTCTTCTTAAGCGCGTGGCCGTTGCCATCGTTGGAGTCGTTAAGCCGGTTCCTCGTGAACCCGTTTGCGAGAGTGATATGCGAGCCTGGGCCATCAAAAGCACAGCGCTCGGTTGTGAGAACTTGATGCTGGCATTCTCAGCTCAAGGCTACGACACCTGCCCCATGGAAGGCATGGACTCCAAGCGAGTGGCGAGGGCCCTCGGCCTTGCTCGTGATGCCATCGTCGTCATGGGCATTGCGGCAGGAAAGCGCGATGACGGCGGCCTCTACGGCCCTCAAATCCGCTTCGACCGCAATCTATTCGTCAAAGAAGTCTGAAGATTCGGCTTCTTAGCCCAACGGGCCGCCCTGAATTCAGGCCCCGAACATAACAACGGCATTGATCTTCCAAAGATGAGAGTGTAAAAGCTTGGGAGTCTCTGTAACCAGAGAGACCATGAGTGGTGACTGTAGTTCAGTTGGTTAGAACGCTAGATTGTGATTCTAGAGGTCGCGGGTTCGACCCCCGTCAGTCACCCCAGTTTTCTTCGATACATTCGGCAATTTTCACATAAATTAATTTGCATAGGTGAGGGCTAGGCAAAGTCTGGCGAAACAAAAGTGTAACGCTTGCGCCTGTAACTGGGGTTTTTTACAATTGCTTCACGCTAAGACGATGACTAGGACCTCCCCCATGAAATGTTTTGTTTGCTTAAAAAAAGCTCGTTTGTTCTTTTGCGCCCTCGCCTTTTTCTCCATAGGAATGGTGTCTGATGCAAAGGCTCATGACCGACCCCAACCGACTGCCCGGGCCCCCTTCCATGTGTATTCCTTTGATGGCGTGGACCTTAGCCACAGCTCAATAGATGGACGTGTTGGATCCGGAGGTGACATCTTTCTAAGGAATACAGGCGTCGGAAGAAAACAGTATCGTGAAGAGGACACACTTTTGTCCGGCGGAAGGGTCACCTTTCAGCACGGAGACGTCTTCCATGGAGGCATCTCAGCAAATGACAGTATCTCTATTGACCATGCTGCGGTTTTCGGTGACGTGAACAGCGGAGGGGCTATCAGAGTACAAGACGCCGATGTTTTGGGACACGCTAAAGCTCAGAGCTCGGTCAGGAAGATACGTGCCAGCATTCGCGGCATTCATGAATACAAGAGATACCACCACACCATTTCTCACATCAACCTGCATCGTCACCTTGAAGATTACAGCTTCGAAGTGAGTTTGCTCAGGAGAAACAATACAATTCAACCAACCGCTCTTAGAGAAGCGCGCCTCCAAGTGCGCCCGGGACTCAACATCGTCGAAATTTCCGGAAGAGAGGCGGAATACTTGCGCCGTCTTGTGATTTATCCCCACCACCGTGGTCAAGTGATCATCAACATTCAAGGCAAATCTGTATTGAACCTGTCCGATTTAGAGGTTCAAGTTTTGCAACACTATGAGGATTCTCCAGAGCAAGTTCTGATCAACTTCCCGGACGTCCAGAGTCTTTACTTAGGAAATACCCATTGGGAAGCTTCCATTTTGGCCCCTAGAGCGGACATGCGTCTACTCAGTGGGCATCTTCACGGCCTCATCTACACCAAGAGTCTGAGGGGCTCCGCTACCATCACCAGCCCGCATAACTACCAAGGACCGTATTTTTGGCAAAATAGATTCAGCCCCGAGAGACCTTAAGGCTTCCCTCAGTCACCCCAGATTATTCAATTAAATAACTTCACATTTTAAGGCAGCGTTTCCGTAGGGCTTGTAGCTTCGTCGAGGGTGAGCTTTTTGCGGGCGACGAAGGCGCCTTCGCGGATGGGGCAGTCTTTCATGGGACAGACGGCGCAGTAGTTTTTGCGGCAGGGCTCCATGTGAGTGTGCCACTCGCCTTGAAGTCCCGTGCTATCGAGCAGCGCTTCGGCGAAGACATGCGACAATTTGTGCGCTTCTTTTACATCTAGGTATTCGGGCATGATCATGTGGACATCAATGTGAACAAATCTCCCTGCGCGCATCGCGCGAAGCTTGTGAACGGTGATGACCTCATTCACCGGTCCTGTGTTTATTTTGTCTAAAATTTTTGCGAGCAAGTCTTGGTCCTCGGCATCGAGCAAAGCATCGAAGGCAGGTCTCATAATCTTAAAACCTGTGCGCGCAAGCAAAGCCGCGACAACAATCGCCATGATCGGATCGAGATAAACATAGCCCGTCATCTTCACGAGCAGAACACCCATAACTATTCCAACACTCGTCCAAAAATCCGTGATGATGTGATGACCATCGGCCTCCAAGGCCTTGGAGTGAAGCTTGCGTCCACCATTTAGAATCACCAATCCGAGCACTCCATTTAAAGCGCCGCCAACGGCAGCCCACACCAAACCAATGTCCAAATTCCTAAGCTGTGGACCTTCGATGATGGCAAAACTTGCTTCTAGAAAAATAAAGACCGAGGCCAGAGAAATAAGTCCACCCTCAAAAACGGCAGAAACATATTCCATCTTGCCATGACCATAGGGGTGGTTCTCATCG
>CAZXHL010000185.1:0-3244 GCA_964640545.1 uncultured Bacteriovorax sp.
CGAAATCACTATTGGCTCCATTGATCGGACCAATCACGGCCATCACTCGATCTTCAAAAACTAATCTTTCGAAAGCAGCTTTTAAAGTTCCTTTGTTCGGCCCCACATCAGCAAGCACGAGTTCGATTTTCTGCCCGTTGGCCAACTGGCCACCGAGCGCCATATTCAAACCATCAATAACGGCCCTGCCATATTTCTCCCTATTTCCAGAAAGAGGAAGAAGTGCGCCAATTCGGTAAGAGGCTACTTGAGTCATTTGACCAGCCCTACCCTGAAGACTTTTCGCCTTTTCCCAAATTTCAGATCCCGCAACGGAAGAAGAAAGAATGGTCGTGAGGTGAATCTCCGCTTCGTCCTTCTCACCTCTTGCCAAATACAACGTCGCAAGACGAAGTCTCACTTCATTGCTAGGAAAACGTTGAGGATATTCCTTCAATACGAATTGAAGCTCCGTCTCAACAAGCCTTCGATCAATTTGTTCACGAATGAAGGCCGCCTGAGTTTGCTGCTCATTCATTCCCTTAGCTTCCCAATAAGCCTTGATGGAAGCGAGTGTGGACTCGAGCCACTTGCCCGCTTGTGCTGCAGCCAATGACCAAAAAGCAAAAACTTGTCCCTTAAGATTTGGAGGAAGCTCCTTGAAGCTGATCGCCGACAAAGATTTCAAAGCATCTTCCGACTGGCCCATTGCAAATTCACTCTGCGCCACACCAAACTGTGCTTGAGCTCTTAGACGTGAAGGAGGAGAAAGGTCGGCCACTCTCCTATAGTGCGCTTTTGATCCTGCGTAGTCATGTCTCTCATAAGCTTGAACGGCAAGCCTCATCGAGACTCTATCCACATACTGACCTTCGGGCGCTAACTTCACATATTGTGCATACAAAGCTTCTGCCTTGCGCTCATCACCTGCACTTTGCGCGGATTGTGCGGATTGAAAAACGTCATACTCTGGTTTTTGATCGGACACATTACGATAAGATTCTTGGTGTGTGGCTTGAGCACTCATATCAGGCCGCGCCTTCAAAACTTCCGCGTCGACTTTGCCGCCTTCGATTTTTCTCTGACCTAACTTGTCAGCCTTAGTCGATGACTCTGAATTGCGTTTCTGATCCATGGAAGTTGTGCATGAACCCATGCCCATCAGAGATACAATTAAAGGAATTTGAAGCAAAAGACCTGAACGAAGAATTTTTGGAATATTCATCACTCTCGTGAGACTAAAACTCTGTAACTAGCATCTCAAGGGCCCCAGCGTGTTTTTTCCCAGGAAATTGCCGCGCCGAAGATCTCTATTCGACTTCGACGGCGGCCATGGATCTTTATTAGGGGTTTTGGCTACTGAACCAGTCTTTCATTTTTTTCACGAAAGATTGGGATTCGGGATAGCTTTCACCGCTCAATGACGCGAATTCCTCCAATAGATCACGCTGTTTGTCTGTGAGCTTAGAAGGAACTTCTACCTGGACCTGCACATACTGGTCACCACGGCCTCTACCAGAGAGACTCGCAATGCCCTTGCCCTTCAAGCGAAAACGCTTATTGGACTGAGTGCCGGCGGGAATGTTGAGCTTCACCGTTCCACCAAGTGTTGGAGTGTCGATCTCAGCGCCCAAGGCAGCTTGCGTGAATGACACTGGCACTTCGCAATAAACGTCGTCGCCATTGCGCTCAAAGAACGGATGGGATGCGATATCGATCACCACATACAAGTCACCAGCAGGTCCACCGCGAGCGCCCGCCTCGCCTTCGCTGCGAAGCTTGAGTTTTTGACCGACATTAATGCCAGCAGGAACTTTTACTGAGATTTTTACGTTCTCAGACTTTTTTCCTTGCCCGCGACAATCGGTGCATTTGTTTTTGATCATGCTGCCCGCGCCATTACACTGCGGGCACGTTTTGCTTAGGGTAAAGAAGCCTTGCTGGAAGCGAATTTCACCGGAGCCACCACAACCACCACAAACTTCAGGTGAAGTTCCAGGCTTAGCGCCTGTTCCCTGACAAGTTTTACAATTTGATTCTCTAGGAATGGTGATTTCTTTCTCACAGCCAAAAGCCGCTTCTTCGAAGCTGACCTTCATGTTGTAGCGAAGATCAGACCCTCTCGTCGCGCGAGAACCGCCACGACCGCCACGTCCGCCACCAAAAACTTCACCAAAGATGTCGCCAAAAATATCTTCGAACCCACCAAAGCCCGCACCAGCGCCGCCGAAACCGCCTGGTCCACCAGGGCCGCCCTGGCCAACGCCAGCATGACCGAATTGATCATAGGCTTTGCGCTTTTCAGGGTTAGAAAGAACTTCATAAGCCTCGGCACATTGCTTGAACTTCGCCTCAGCTTCAGCATTGCCCGGATTCTTGTCCGGGTGAAACTGAATGGCCTTCTTACGATAAGCCTTTTTGACTTCTTCAGCAGATGCCGAGCGAGCAACTCCTAATAATTCATAGTAATCCGCTTTTTGGCCCGACATCTATCTGTAATCTCCTAACAAAGATTGCTTAACCTACCTGATTTTTAAACTTCTTTGAAGTCAGCGTCGACAACATCGTCATCATCTTTATTGCTCGCAGTGTCGCCACCAGCTGTATCGCCACCTTCCGAGCCATTAGACTCAGCACCTGGCTGCTGAGCTGTCTGAGAGTAGACTTTTTCAGCCATTTTCGAGTTTACAGCATTCAATTTCTCAAGAGCTGACTTCATGACCTCAACGTCGTCTTTAGTAAGAGCGTCTTTAGCCGCAGAAATTTCTGTTTCAGCCTCAGCCTTCAAAGCGTCATCGACTTTGTCGCCGAATTCTTTGAGAGACTTTTCAGTCGCGTAGATCAAAGAATCAAGCTGGTTCTTAGTCTGAATCGCCTCAGCTTTTGCTTTGTCAGAATCCGCATTTTCTTCAGCTTCTCTGACCATTCGTGCGATCTCTTCGTCACTTAAGCCAGAGCTTGCTGTGATTTTGATGGATTGCTCTTTGCCAGTTCCCAAATCTTTTGCAGACACGTTCACGATACCGTTGGCATCGATGTCGAAAGTCACTTCGATTTGAGGTACGCCGCGAGGCGCGGGAGGAATGTCCGAAAGATCAAACTTTCCAAGCGTTTTGTTGTATTGAGCGAGCTCGCGCTCACCTTGCAATACGTGGATGCTTACCGCGGGTTGGTTATCAGCTGCCGTAGAGAAAGTTTGGCTCTTTTTTGTAGGGATGGTCGTGTTTTTCTCGATAAGCTTAGTGGTCACGCCGCCAAGAGTTTC
>CAZXHL010000186.1:0-3180 GCA_964640545.1 uncultured Bacteriovorax sp.
ATTCAAGAAGAGGCTCCTTCTCTCGGGAAACCGGTTCTGGTGCTCCGTGAAGACACTGAGCGTTCTGAGGCAGTAGATGCAGGGTGCGCCTTCCTTGTTGGAAGCAGCCCAGAGTTAATCAATGCGAAGGTGGATGCGCTAATGGATGAATCAACAGGGCTTTATGAGCAGATGGCAAAAGTTGCCAATCCCTTCGGCGATGGAACGGCTTCGAGGCAGATTGTAGACGTTATTTGTAGAGGGTTGTTGAAGCCCCTTTGATAAAGTAAAATTTTATGAAATTCTTCACTCGTTACCCCTGAAGAATCTTCCGTGCGACCAGAAGCGCTTCGAGGCCTTGTTCTGCCGTACAAATATCCGATGGTTTTCCAGCTAACGAATCCATAAATGCTGCGAGCTGGAGCTCGATAGGAAATTGCTTCGAGATCTCTGGAGCTTTAAGGCTTTCGTCGCCAGACCAATTTAATTTCTGAGTTAGTAGATCGGCCTCTAGTATGCCTTTGTCACAAAGCACTCTCACAAGTCTTAGTCTCTCCGGGCTTTTCCAGCTGGTGCTTAGGGTTGCGATGCCTTTGTCGGCGCATTTGTTCGTGCCGCTTTCCCCGCCTGCTACTCGAGCGACGACTTCGCTATGATCCACATAGTTTTCGCCCCCAGAATTGGAGTTTGAAAGGATGGATTGAATATTGCTTAGACTCAGGCCGAGTGAGTGAATGATGTCGATGTCGTGCACCGTCAAGTCGAGGACCACATTATTCCCGGGATCAATCTTTCCTGGCGCAGCACCCCAGCGGCTCAGCGATAGGGAATGAATAGCTCCAAGGGGGTTTGACTGCAAAAAAGTTCTCATGGCCACAACAGCGGGATTGAATCGTTCGCTATGTCCGACGAAAACTTTGGCTCCAGTTTTGGCAGCTTCCTTGATCAATTCGAGCGCTTCGGCCTCTGTTGGAGTAATAGGCTTTTCAATGAGAACATGGATTCCTGCTTTGACAAGCGGGAGAGCTACCCGGTGGTGCGCAGTGGTAGATACGGCGACAATCGCCCATTTCGGACCTTCTTCTGCTAAAGCTTGTGCTGTGTCTGAATAAAGGCGGATCTTGGGGTGCATTTGGATAAAGTCATCCGCCAGGGGGGTGGGGTCGACAATGGAAAATCGCTCTGCCAGCGGCGAATTCTGTAGATGGTTGAAGTGCCGTTGCCCCATTCGGCCAAAACCAATGAGGAGTCCACGTCCTAGAGTTTCTGGGGGATTCACGCTCCCCATAGTTATCTAATTTTCTCCTGCAATAGAGACAGGGCCTCGCTGGGTTTTCGGAGTGTGGCAAGCTCCTCGTCGGAAATGTGGATTTCAAAGCTCTCTTCAATAAGTTGAGCGAATTCAAATTGTCCCAGGCTATCTAAGGGACTTTTTTCATTATTTTTGACTAAGAGCTCAAAAGAGACGTCTGCTCCCAGGCTCGGATCGGCTTGGTGCAGAAGTTCGTTGAGCTGCTGTAATAGTAATGTTGTGTCCATGTTTCAGCTAACTCTTAGACTCGTTGAAGATTTTTGTAAAGACAGCTTCCCCAGGAGAGTCCTACTCCGAATCCACAAAATATGCTCGTTGATGGAAGGGGGAGGTCGGCTTCTTGTGACTTTTTGATGGCAATTGGGATCGAGGAGCTTACTGTGTTGCCTATGCTAGAAATATCGAAATACGCGTTCTCCGGAGAAATCTGAAGTAGGGAGCATAGTTTTGAGTTCATGAATTTATTGGCCTGGTGGAAGTACCAGTGATCAACAGAGTTGAGGTCTAAAGTTTGCTGATCGAGAAAGGTTTGGATGTGATGAGGAAGGTTGAGGGTTACAAAGTTGTAAATGGCTCTTCCGTTCATGTATAGAAAATCGTCTCGCGAAGAATCAATTGCGCAGACCGCACCTCCATTTTTTCTAATGAGGTGATTGGCTCCCGAGCCGTCACTGCCAAAGGAAAAACCCATGAGGCCTTCGTCTTCTGCGCATCGCTCAAGAAGCGTGGCTGCGGCCGCGTCCCCAAAGAGCCCAAAGGTATCCTTGTCTTCAGGGGAGATAATGCGGTTGTAGGCCTCTGCGGTCACTACGATACCCTTAGAAAACATCCCGCATTTGATGAGGCTGCTAGCTTGGGCGAGAGCGACTACAAAGCCAGAGCATCCTTGGTTGATGTCGTAGGCCAAGATATTGGTAGGGAGTCCGGCTAAATGTTGGGTGATGCAGGCTGTGGTCGGAAGATTGTGGTCGGGATTCTGTGTGACTAAGATAAGAAACTCAATTGTCTTTTTGTCCAGGGCGCTATTTGTGCAAAGTTTATTAATGGCTTCGGCGGCCATGCTCGATGGGGTTTCGTTTTCGGCGGCTCGATGAATCTGCTGAATCCCTAGCTTTTCCACTCGGGTGCTTTCTGGGAGAGCGTTCTTGCTGGCAGCTTCCTGGGATGTCAGGATGCCGGTTGGCAAATAATATTCAATCGCAGATATCTTGGCTCCATGCATGGGTTATTTTTAGGGGATTTGTAGGGTTTTATCCATACTAAAGACGATCTTATCTGGTCGAACTATCACGGCTTCTTTGGTAGTCTGCACAGATATGTCAAACGTGATCCATCCCACTGCCATCGTCGGTCCAAATGTTAAATTGGGCAAAAACAACTATATTGGCCCGTATTGTGTGTTGTCAGGCAAGACAATTCTTGGTGATGACAATGTGCTGATGTCCCATGTGAGCGTAGGGGCACCTGCCCAGCATAGAAAATTTGAGCAGACAGCAAAGACTAATTTTGATGAGATCGGGGATCTGGTGATCGGCTCTAGAAATGTTTTTAGAGAGTTTGTAACAATTCACCAGCCGTATATTTCCAAAACCAGAGTGGGGTCGGACTGCTTTGTAATGGCCTATGCCCACATTTCTCACGACACCATTATTGAGGATCATGTAACCATTTCTAATAGTGCTCAGATTGGAGGACATTGCGTGCTGATGAGCTATGTAACTCTGGGCTTGTCTGCGGTTTTGCATCAATTCTCAGTGATTGGCTCCTACTCAATGCTCGGAATGGGGGCTGTGACCAAAAGGCACTTGATTCCCTTTAGTAAGTTTGTCGGCTCTCCCTCATGCAAAAGAGTGGGGATCAACACTGTAGGTCTAGAGCGAGCGGGATGT
>CAZXHL010000187.1:0-3118 GCA_964640545.1 uncultured Bacteriovorax sp.
CTTCCCCGCCAACTGGAATTCCGCAAGAATTAAGCGAAAACAAAAACAGCAATGCGCACAAACTCTGAAGAGTCCTTGCGAATTTACTTCGGCTAACAATTGTTAACCTGCTATTTTGTCCCGTTAAATTATCCATAAACGCTCTGTATTTTTCGGTATGTATATATATATAGTAGAGGGCAAATCGATGAAGTTAGTGCAAAGTCTTCGTGAAGATTTCGTGAGGAATGCCGGATTTGGCTAGATTTGGAGAGAGGGGGAGGGCAAGAGAAATAAAAAGAGAAAGCCCATCCCTCCCTCTCTCAGGTTCTTTGTTAACATTCTGTTAAGAAATGTTATTAAAATTGGTGGAAAAATCTGAGAATGGTCCCCTTGGGCTTAGTTATGATTTAGCCAAAACAGATTCTTTTGGCAAAATTCTATGAGATAAAAGTTACGTAGCCTCTATGGGCCGTATTTGAGGGGATGTGAGCTGCGAGATTTTGGCCTTGTCACCTACGATCCAAACGAGATCACCTGCTTGAAAGACCATTTCGGAGTTGGGATTGAGGTGCCTCTTTCCATCTCTTTCGATTCCTACGACGAGTCCCGAGGTCTTTTCGCGAAGTTCGGATTCTCTAATTGTTTGTCCAATGAGCGGCGAGTTTTCTCCGAAAATCACATGTATCAGACTGGCTTCGTCGGACGATTCTTCCGTTGAATCTGGCTCTTCTTCCGGACAAGATTCATCAATAAAGCGTTTGAAATTTTGCAGCTGGTCATCCGTTCCTATAACTCCAAGGCGGTCTCCTGGATAGAGTGGAGTGCCCGGGGGAGGTGCCATGATTCGATTTCGACCTCTCTCGATAATAGCTATTGTGACTCCAAACTTTTCTCTAACAGCAATCTCTAAAATGGTGTTACCAATAAAGTTAGCTTCGGCTGGAATTTTAAATCTGGAAATGTGTGCATCCCAAGGGGCTAGGGCCGGTTGTACGGGAACTTTTTTGCTAGCGATCTCACGTTCATTGAGGTTTTTTAAGAAGCGACTTTCAAACCAATGATAAGTCGTTTCTACTCTTCCCCAGAAAAATATTCCGACGATCATCAGTGTGGCGACAATGAGGCTGATTCCGAACTTGAACGATCCAAACTTTAAAATGAAGGCCGATAGAAAGACAAGAGATAGTGTAATCCTAAGAGCCTCTACGACGATCAGGGGACTTAAGCTTCTGACCTGTGCAAAGACTTCACGGATAGAATTTTCTTTGTTCCCGCCAAAGGCTAGAGCCCATAAGAAAGGAAGGGCTAGGGTCAGCATTCCAACAATCAGAGTGACCCGGCCGAGCAGACCTGTTCCGAGCTGGCTATAGATAAAAGGTTGAATGAATCGATCACCCAGGGCGAAGAGGGCGATGATGATCACGCTATTGATGGCGCTGCGAAGAATCTTCTGAGAAAGTAGTTTGCGCCATTCGCTGGTGCTACTCGCACTTCTAGCCGCACTACTGTAGTTGAGTAGTGCCTGCCTCCAGCGTGTGGGAAGTTTTCGATCGAGAAACTCATAAGCAGGTTCTGAAAATCGAATTGAGTATGGCGTCAGTAAGGTCGTTATCGCGGATACGGCGACGGCAATGGGGTAGAGGAAGCTACTCGTGACTTTTAGCGATGCTCCAAGAGAGGCGATGATGAATGAAAATTCACCGATTTGTGCCAAGGTAAAACCGACTTGCATCGAGGGCTTGAGGGCTTGGCCTGAAATGAGGGAGCCGATTGTTGCACTGATCGATTTACCAAATACCAGAACGGTTGAAATGATAATAATGGCAAGGGCATGGTTGGCCAGGATGTTGGGATCTATGAGCATTCCGACAGAAACGAAGAAGATTGCAGCGAAGAGATTTTTTACGGGTTTGAGAAGTTTTTCGATGTCTTCCGCTTGTGGTGTTTCCGCTAGGATTGATCCCATTAAGAAGGCGCCGAGTGCAGGCGAGAAACCGGCAGCAGCCGAGGCAAGAACAGTGGTGAGGCAGAGACCAAGTGCGACGACAAGCAAGGTTTCATCATTGAGGAAGGCTTTTGTTTTTCTAAGAAACGTCGGAACAGCGAAAATCCCGAGAGAAAAACATAAAACAAGAAAGAAGCCCAGCTTGGCAGTGGCGCCTAAGAGCGCCGCTCCTTCGAACTGTTGTCCAACGGAAACTGTCGTCAAAATGACTAGCAATAGGACCGCTACGAGGTCTTCGATAATCAAAACGCCGAAGACTAGAGAAACGAATTTCTTGTTTTTAAGACCGAGTTCTTCGACGGCCCGAATAATGATAGTGGTTGAGGATATGGCGAGGATGCCTCCGAGAAAGAGGCTGTCTGAATGTTTCCAGCCCAATAGCTGCCCTGTGAAATATCCCAGCGTCATCATGCATGAAACTTCGATGATTCCTGTGATGAGGGCCGATGTACCTACTTTGGTGAGTTTTTTGAAGCTGAATTCGAGGCCTAAGCCGAAAAGTAGGAAGATCACGCCGATCTCCGCCCAGGTTTGGATGCTAGGAAGCTCTGACACCACACTTCCGCTCCATAAATGGGGCCCAATGAGGAAGCCGGCAAGAATATAGCCCAGGACCACGGGCTGTTTGAGCCACTTACAGAGGACCGTTGCCAGGCCGGCGGAAGCCAGAATGATAGCGAGGTCATGAATAAGGGCAGGAATGTGGGTCACGCTAATAGACTAATATTATTTAGATCTTTTCGCCACATTCCGTGAGCAAGAAGCTGGACGTTCTTTTGACCTTTTGCTAGCAAAGAGCCTCAACAAGATCCCATCTTGGGGTCATGACGGAGAGGTGGCCCCCACGTGTGTGGCAAAAGCTGACTAAATGTCAGGTTTTGAAACATCCGTGGTAGAGGACATCCAAGAATTCCATCGAGCGAATGCTCGATAAACGGAGAGGTGGCCGAGTGGTTGAAGGCGCACGATTGGAAATCGTGTTTGGTTTAATCGCCAACGAGGGTTCGAATCCCTCTCTCTCCGCCATATATATGTTTGGCTTCCAGCCAAACCGATTCTAAGGAGTCGAGGATTTTCGGTTCTACCCGATTCATGGTGGGTTATTCTCAAAACAATTTTAAGAACAAGCAT
>CAZXHL010000188.1:0-1651 GCA_964640545.1 uncultured Bacteriovorax sp.
AAATGCACTCGGGTTTATTTCGACAACCCCAAACAAGAAAATCCCTACAAAGAATATGCAAAAAGAGGAAGTATCAGCCTCGTTAACCTGCTCGGTCATTTCAAGGACTGGAAAAAAGAACGGGTTTCAATCAATGAGTACCAATCCGGTGATCTGGAAGAATGTCAGGTCAACTTTTACGTTGGCACTTTCTATGACAACAAAGCTCCCAAATCCTTCTACGACGATCTTGAGAAAACTCAATCAAGAGTCGTTTGGATTGGCTACAATATTTGGGGAATGCCCCCTTCCGTTCTTGAACATAGATTTGGTTTGGAATACAAAGGAATAGAAAGCTTCTCACCAAATGATTTTGATTCCGATGGTTTAAATGCTTTCTATCGTCATTTCTCCTACAAGGGAGAGGATTTTAATAAATCTGCCGTAAAAACAAAGGATCCTAAACAACCTATTAGCGCTGCAGTAGAACTAGTGAAAGTTCAACTAAGCAAGAAAAAAGAGACAAAGGTTTATTCTTGGGCAAGGTATTCGGGAAGCAAGGAAAAAAGACCTCGACTTCCCTACATTACACAACACGGTAACTACTGGTATGTCGCCGATATTCCCTTTTCCTACATACACACCAGCGATCGCTACTTAATATTTGCCGACATTCTATTTGATGTATTGAATGAGAAGCCAGTTTGGGGAGGCAAAAAACCTGCCTTTATCAGAATTGAGGATGTCCATCCTCAGATCAAGTCGTCGCAAATTGAAGGTTACGCCAACTTCTTCTCCGAGAGAAAAGTGCCCTTTGCCATTTCAACGATTCCAGTCTATCAAAACATAGACAAAAAAACCAAGGCGCTGATTCGGGTCGAAGCCAAGGAACGTCCCAACTGGATCAAATCCATGAAGTACGCCCAAAGCAAAGGCGCTAGCATTATTTTCCACGGATACACGCACCAACTTGATAGCTACCCCAACCCTTCGGGCTTGAGTGGATGGGACTATGAGTTTTGGGATATCAACAAAAAGAAACCTGTAGCTCAAGATTCTGTTCCTTTCGTTTTAGGTCGCCTCGAGAAAGGTTATAAAATCTTAGAAGATAATTTTGGTGGAGCAGATGCCTGGATCACTCCGCACTACGACGCTTCCCCTTTAAACAATTTGATTTTTGGACGTGTGTTTGACTGGGTTATTGGAAGAGTTCGCTACCCAAGCTCGTTTCATGTCGTTCAAGGTGAAGTTATGTCTCGAGAATACACGTTTTTCAATTCTGGAAGCCGCGGGAAAGAAGATCGAGAACGCTTCTTAAAAGACGTAAAAGTAATCGTACCAGAAGAGGCCATGCCTTATTATGTAGGAGAGTTTTTCCCTTATGAAATCTACCACGACCTTTATGGGCAGAGTGTGATTCCAGAAAACTTACATTTTGTGAGGTTAAAGGACCCCGCACAGGCCTTAAAGGAAAAAAGAGTCTTGATGCGAAAGTTATCCAAGCTTCGTGATACTTGGGCCTCTTTTTACATACACCCTTGGATCATGGATGTTGATCCAAAGGGCGTAAGTAGGGAACTAGATCTTTACATTAAGGAGCTTCGAGCTTTAGGATACGAGTTCGTAGACCTCAAATCGTGGTCCAAAAAACATAGGCTTTAGGCTCGAGATT
>CAZXHL010000188.1:1751-3082 GCA_964640545.1 uncultured Bacteriovorax sp.
ACTGAGAACAGATTCTGCTTCCGTGCTTAGCATGATAGGTCTTGGAATCGCTGGATTGACCAAGCCTACGAAGTCTTGAAAACTGCTTTCTTCTTTTGAATTGAGTATGATCCCCCCTGTTTTCGAAGCAGCTTGTTCATACAAAGAGCATTTGGTCGGAAAAACTGAGTGGACATACAAAGACCTGTCTTCTCCGATGAGTGTCTTAATCTTTCCTAAAAACTGCTCTAAAGAAATTTCGGGTTTTGACTGCTCATGCTCATCAGCAAAAAACACCAAGTGTACACAGGAACCCGTCGGAGGATTCGCTTGCATCAATGCCAGAGCCGAAAGAAAGCCCATTTCCTCATATTCACCGCTAGTCATAGTCAACACTTTTAAAGCGTTATCTAATTTTCCAAGTGAATGATCAATGCCTCCCACATAGGTTGGATCACTTGTTGAGACGAACAAATTGACCTGAGAATTATTTAGTCCTGAACCATCAAACATCGCTTTGAACATCTCACTCATATCTTCGCTGAAATCGGCCATGGATCCCGAGCGATCAATGACAAAATAAACGGTCGTTCCATCGCAGAACAAACTTGATGCTGGGATGGACTGAACGGCCCTTCGTTCACTCACACATTGAAAGGTGAGCTCATCTTTGTTGATACTCTTGCTAAAACCAACGGATTTCATCGTAACTTCGCTCTGAGGCTTCTTATCTTGTAGCAAGACTGGACTCGAATACTTACAGCTTCGAAACTTTTCCCCTTCACCGCGAAAAACAGCATCTTGTCTAGTGAATTGATCGGCGGTTTCTTGGACCGGGAGAGGTTTGATAGTGGCTACCTTATCCTGAACCATTTTTAACTTTTCAGAGGCTGGATTCTTTACTTTTTCAATTTTCGCAGGAAATTGAGGCAGATCGGGCTGAGATGGGGTCTTGATTTTTCTGGGCCTCTTCGTGGCTGAAAAACCAACACCGGATTCAAAATCTGAGAGCTGAGCAAAAAGATGGATTGGAATCAGAAATAAAAAGCCCATAAAAGCTATCTTCATTTCCACTCCCCTTTAAATCCCTGGATCGGTAGGACGATTGGACGCACATGCTTTCCTGCCAGAAGGCTCGTAGAATCTCTACACAAAAAACGATCTCCAGAAGTATCAACCCCTACAATGACGTTGGGCTGGTCGTTTTTATTTTTTCCACAACTACTGGCCGAGCGACCATCAAAAGTCATAACTGACTTTCGCGAAACATAAATAGAAATAGTTTGTGCCTGTAAAAAATGGTCAGACGACTCAAAAACGGCTTTTAGCTCAAGCAAGGTATCGCTGATGAC
>CAZXHL010000189.1:0-3044 GCA_964640545.1 uncultured Bacteriovorax sp.
GATCTACGAAGGCACCAGTGAGATTCAGCGCATTGTGATTGCACGCAGTTTGGCTAAGCAGATGTCTTGATATTGGACAGTTGTCTATATAGGCCCGGCTTTTGCTCGCTTTTTGCGCTCAATCTTCAGTGATTTCAAATTGTTAGATTTGGCTTCTAAATTGCAATTCATTCGAGCACTATGCTCGAATTTTTTCATTCATCAGTTACAAAGTTTTCCCTCCTCCTTCTGGCACTAGCTCCGCTTTCGAGTTTTGGGGTTGAAATATCAAATTTTGATTCGCGGGATGATCAAAAGGTGCGGAAGCTTCGTGCCGAGGTCTACAACAATGGAAAATTTGGAAGACAGGTCGATCTTACGAAGTCAGACCTCTTAAACGATTTTGACTCCTTCAGCGAGACTTCGAAAGGACATTACGAAAAATGGAAAACACCTGTTTCGAATCTCCCTTTGGTGGGGCGAGTCTTTGGTTCTGCAAAGGGAAACTATTCTGAGAGAATCGAAAAAACTTATCGCTCTGAATGTACGGTAGATCAAAGATTGGCTCGTGCGGGCGGGCAGATTCCAGAGGACCTCGAATCTGTGAGTGATATCGCAGGGAACAGCGTGGATCCTTTTGATCGGGGTACGAGTCTCGGCTACCTGGGACATCTTCGCAATTTTCGAGGCACGATTGAATGTGCTGACGCCAAAAGACGTTCGCTTCGAACGGTGCCTCAGAATTGGGTGAAAATCTATTTCTCTGAAGATGAGATCGACCACCGTAGGTTTTATTATGTGGCCAATGTTTCGCATCGAGATGGAAATGGTGAGTCCTTTTACGTGGCCCGGGTTCCCAAGTTGGGCGTGGATCGAGTGATGCTTCATCAGGTTAATTTCGGAACAGGAATGAAAAAACTGGAAGAAGCCGGCCTCCTGGGGGCTGCTCATTTTCAGATGAGATTGGATTTTAGTGAAGACGTGATTTTGCGCAAACAGCGCATCGTAAGCGGGCAGTTCCTGATTGAAGGGATAAAAGTGTCAACTTTAGTGCACTCCGTTGAGGCAAATGGAGGGCCTGGTTTTAAATATAGTTTGGGTGGCGGTTTTATGGGAATTATCTCCGAGGAGTTGAACGGCCGCTTTCTCAACACGTTTCGCATGAAGACTCTTGAGACTGTCATTTATGACTCCGTGCTCGCTAGAGAAGGGATGGATCGTTTGGATTATTCGACGCTTCAATTCCCCGTTGATTTGGCACCTACTCGCCGGGCGCATCGTGCAAAGACTGCTTCGTTGCTATCCAATATTGTGGATCAGGCGAACGCGATGGGAGAGCATACGAGTTACAACACCCTGGAGAGAAGTTGTTCGGTTTGGGGCTTCGAAAATCTTGACCGAGACAATGTTCTCAATCACAAACATTTTGGGTCTATTAAGGAGCATCTGCCGCATAAATTGAAAGAAGCCCTTGAAGAGCGCCGACTTTTGCTTGCACTTCCAGACTCGAAGACGACGGGTATGTTCCGCGCGCACGGTTTTTCAAATGGGGGTGAGTATTTCAACTTGCACCATGAGGTTTGTGATGCTCCCGAATGGCGAGAGCTTTTCGACGACTTGAACTGTGAACTGCTGGGGCTATAGCGACAACTCATCTCATGGTTGAGCTTCCACGCTCGCCAGTTGTTGTGGTGCGTTATTGGTGTAGGTTCTGTTGTGTCGAGATCCTTGACCTTGGAATTTGCTCAAACTGACTAAGCTATAGAAATTCTGAACGAATCTTGTCTTTGAAGCCTTTACGGGGGATGCTATGGGCATCACCAAAGTGAGGTAGACGAAAGCATGTTGCAGTTACTAAAATCATCCATCGTTAAAAAATTTATTATGGGGCTAACGGGCTTAGGTCTTGTTGGATTTGTCTTCGGGCACATGACCGGAAACTTCCTGATTTTCAAGGGGGCTGAGGCTTACAATACTTATGGGTATTTTCTGACCTCCAATCCCGCTTATCCCTTGATTGCTTGGGGACTTGTTGGGTGTGTCGCCTTGCACGTATTGATGGGGATTCTTCTGGCGAAGGAAAACAACACCGCTAAAGGTGGCCGCTACGCCGTAGCGCCAAACAAAGATAAGGAATCTAGTTTTGCCTCCAATACGATGGCTTATACGGGGATCTTGATTCTGTTTTTCATCAGCTCTCATCTCTACGGAATGAAGTACGGTACCTACTACGAAGTCACTTACGATGGAGTTGTGATGCGCGATCTACACCGTTTGGTGGTTGAAATCTTCCAAAGTCCACTTAATGTGTTTTGGTATGTGGTTTCATTGGTCTTCCTAGGAATACACTTGAGTCACGGAACGTCTTCGATTTTTCAGTCATTAGGATTCAATCACCCTCGCTATACTCCAGCTATTAAATGTATCGGCGTTGTATACGCTGTAGTTGTTGCGCTTGGATTTATTTCTCAACCCTTATACGTCTATTTTGTTCACTAAGGGAAGGAAGGAAGAACGATGTCACATACTCTAGATTCAAAAGTTCCTGCTGGGGATATCGCCTCAAAATGGACGAATTATAAATTCAATTCCAAATTAGTGAACCCTGCTAACAAGCGCAAGTTCTCCGTGATTTGCGTTGGCTCGGGGCTTGCGGGTGCTTCTGCTTCCGCAACACTCGCTGAGCTTGGCTACAAGGTGAAGACGATCACCATGCATGACAGTCCTCGTAGAGCCCATTCGATTGCAGCTCAGGGCGGAGTGAATGCGGCTAAGAACTATCAAAATGACGGAGACTCCGTTTATAGACTTTTCTACGATACTGTTAAGGGCGGCGACTTCAGGTCTCGTGAAGCCAACGTTTATCGCTTAGCTGAAGTCAGTGCGAATATTATCGATCAGTGTGCAGCTCAAGGTGTTCCTTTCGCGCGTGACTATGGCGGCTTGCTGGCCAACCGTTCCTTCGGTGGAGCGCAAGTCTCGAGAACATTCTATGCTCGTGGGCAGACAGGTCAGCAATTGTTGATCGGTGCCTACCACGCGATGATGAGAATGGTCGGGCTTGG
>CAZXHL010000190.1:0-3012 GCA_964640545.1 uncultured Bacteriovorax sp.
TCTTGGAATTTGCCTGGATGGATGCAAGCCTCTAACATGTCAGCCAAAGTTCTTGTGAAGTTTGCTCCGAATGGGCGGATCATTCATCAGGAATTTTTGAAAAAAAGTGGAAACGGTGAATTCGATGGTCATGTTATGAGGGCCATCAAAGAAGCCGAGCCTTTCCCTGCGCCGCCGCCGAGTCTTCATCGAGAAGTGCTCGAAGAAGGTGTGGAGCTTGGTTATCCGCAATAAAATGGAAACCTTTTAAAAAAGAAAGTTAAAGAGACGTGTTTATGAAGACATACCAGAAGAACATTACAATTTTTGCCTTGGTGGGAATGCTCGCGACAGCAGTGCTAAGTGTTGAGGCGGTGAAAGCTCAGGAGGCAACAACAAGCGCTTCGGGGAGAATTTATATTCCAGTTGGCGATCCAAACTTAAAAAAAGTTTTGATGGCCGTGGAACCCACTGTCGGGGGAGGCGCGCTAGCGAACTCGTTTTATGCCACTTTAACGGGGGACATGGATTTTACAGATCTCTTTGAAATTCTGCCTCCTTCGAAGTTGCCTGCTGCAAAGGGTGGTTTGGTTCCGGGCAGTTTTAAATTTGCCCACTACCGTGCGCTGGGTGTTGAATTCCTTATCAAAAGTGGAGTTAGCATCAAAGATGGAAAGTATCAGGCTGAGGTGAGGCTTTATGACGTGGCTCGAGGGGCTCAGATTCTTGGAAGACTCTACCCGCTTGTAGGCCAGGTGGCTGATCCCGGGAGAAAACTCGCGCACTACAGCGCAAATGATGTGATGAAAACTTTGACTGGTGAGGATGGAATTTTCTTAACTAGAATTCTAATGAGTTGTGGAGATAAGAAAAAAGAAATCTATGTTATGGATTTCGACGGAGAGAATGTCACCAAGCTCACGCGAGACGGAAATTTCGCACTATCGCCGACGTGGTCTGCTGATGGTAAATCCATTGCCTTTACTTCTTATCGGGCTTGGGGGAGCAGAGGTGCCCTTAATCCAAACCTCTATTCCTATAATATTGAAACGCGTGAGAGAAAAGTTGTGAGTTCCTCCAAGGGGTTAAATACCGGAGCTTCTTACCATCCTTATGAAAACAAAATCGCCTACACGTTCTCTCAAAGAGGTAAGCCGGAGATTTTTGTTTTTGATTTGGATAAGCGTGTTCGTTATCCGATCACGAAAACATTGTTCTTCAGTGTTGAGCCAGATTGGTCTCCGGATGGTCAAAAGCTAACTTTTTCATCAAGTAAAACTGGCAAACCGCATATTTGGGTCTCTGATGCGAACGGGAAAAATGCGAAACGTTTAACTTTTGCGGGGCGCTACAATAGCTCTCCTAACTGGTCACCCAAGGGGGATGTGATTGCTTTCTCTGGCCAGGAGAATGATGGAAATAATTTTAACGTATTTACGATTGAGCCAGGTGGGTCGAATTTGGCTCGACTCACATCGGATTCGTTCTCCAATGAGAATCCCGTATTTTCACCAGATGGCCGCTTTATCGCTTTCTCTAGTAACGAGGGCGGAACCTATCAGATTAAGGTCATGACGGCTCGTGGTGGGCGCCGCAAGACTTTGACATCAAAGCGTCTCGGGCACTGCAAACAGCCTGCCTGGTCGCCAAGATTATAAGAGACGACTTTCGGTAGCGGCTTTGAATTTGTGGCTTTCACTTCTCGGCTTAACTTCTCGTTGACAGCAGGGCTCTTGCGATGGAGATTGTCGCCATGATCGAAAAAGACATCAAGGCTCTTGATGAGCTGGTTAAAAAAATGGAATCAGATGAATTGCCTTTGGAAGAAGCGCTTGAAACTTTCAAAAAAGGCGTCGAACTCGTGAAGAAATGTAACGAGACTCTGGAAAATGCTGAATTGCGAGTCAAAGAGATCCTCGAAGGCGAATCTGGGGACTTGAGTGAATCAGACCTTTAAGTCGACGATTGCAGAAAGCCGCAAGGCCTTAGACGCCCATATTTTATCTTGGCTTGAGGAATCTGCTTGGCCGGAAGACTTCCAGTGGGCAGCAAAACATTGCATGTATGAAGCGGGTAAGGCCTTTCGCCCTGCACTTTACTTTGGGCTACTAAAAAATTTTAGCTTTGGTGATGTGTATACGAATGGGGCCAACTTAAACTGTGCATTGTCACTTGAGTTGCTTCATACCTATTCACTCATTCATGATGATCTGCCGGCGATGGACGATGATGCTTGGCGAAGGTCCAAGCCAACCTTACACACACTCAAGGGAGATGCTTTTGCTATTTTGGCAGGAGACGCCCTACTGACTGAGGCTTTTGGGCGATTGGCTATTTCTTTTCAAGATAGTCCTGAAAAAGTTTCTACAGCAATCTCTATTCTTTCACGTGCCTCGGGCGCGAAAGGGATGATCGACGGACAGTGGTTGGATATTTCAAGCACCCAGGGCGGAAACGAAGTTACAGTATCTCAACTCGAGACTCTACATCGACAAAAAACTGGAGCCTTGCTCGGCGCAGTGAGTGCATTGGCGGCTTTGTCACATTTGAGTTTGGCTGAATTCCGGGAATCGCGAGAATCTTTTGAGAGCTGGGGGCGGGACCTCGGTTTGTTGTTCCAGATTAAAGATGATTTATTAGACTTGGCACCTTCTTCTGTGACTGGGAAGTCCTCAGGCAAAGATTCAGCACAGGGCAAGATAACTTTTGCGAGCTTGATGAGTGCTGCAGAAATCTTAGATCGAATCAATAAGCTAGAAAATCATCTCATAGGAAATCGCCCTTCTGGAGTTACGGAAGACTTCGCACGAGGGTTGGTTGAGTTTGTCTCCCAAAGAAGCAGTTGATTGATTTATGGGCAAGGTAGAAAAATCTCGGGCAGATGACTTGGTCATGAGAGCTGGTCTTGCAGAGTCAAGAACGAAAGCGCAAGCTCTCATCATGGCTGGAGAAGTCTTGGTTTGGAAGAACGAAAAGTGGATTGCGCTCGCTAAGTCAGGACATGCTTTCCCCGACGACACTTTGTTCAAATTG
>CAZXHL010000191.1:0-2971 GCA_964640545.1 uncultured Bacteriovorax sp.
GCTGGGGCCGCCAGGAGTAGGAAAAAGTCACCTCGCAAAGTGGGCTTCGACCATTTATCCTTCACCACAACCACAAGAGCAAAGTATGATTGAGAAAATTTGGGCCCGCTACGGTCTCAAATATTACAAAGATCAGGTTCCAAGTTTTTTCCCTCATTCCAGAAGTCATATCGCAGATTTTGTAGGCCGAAAAAATTCCGGGAGGAGTCTGCCAGGATACTTCAGTCTTTCTCACCATGGCATTCTAGTACTTGATGAGTTTCCAGAACTTGCTCGGGATGCGAGAGAAATATTCAGAACCGTTCTTGAAGAAAAATACGTCAACAGCTTGGAATCGAGTGGAATCGTGAGATGGCCTGCTGAATTTTGGTTTATTGCTACCGCAAACCCTTGTCCTTGCGGCTACAGCGATCCCAACTCAAGAAGCCAATGTCAGTGTAGCTATAGTCAGTGGAAAGCCTACCAACAAAGACTATCAGGCCCACTCATTGATCGCTTTGCCATTAAGCTCTACCTAGACCAAGGTATCGACCCGGGAAAAGTCAAAGTCACCAATTCAAGGATTCCCGATTCGATTCTAGAGCTCCTGAGTAATGACCAGAAACTTCTCGAAAAAATCGCCCCCCTAAGGAACGAATGGAGTCATCATCGTGCAGAATTAAAAAAATTGTTTCAAAAGCACTCTAACCAATGCAGATCTCGGTCACACGACAATCAAGGCCATATTTTCTCTATCTTGAAAGTCATCGGACTTACCGAACAACAAGCCATGTACTTTGCCCAAAAGTGGAATCAGAAAATTCAATTCCATGCTTAAACCTTTTTTAGCCCAGTCAACACAGCGGTGCTTGATTTGCACTCAGTGGGATTCTGCATTTTCAATTCCACTTTGCAAATCTTGCGTAAGGTCAATCAAGCTCGCACTACGTCCCAAATCCACTCACATACCCGAGTCAGGATTTTTTGAAATCATTTCACTTTTTGAATACAGCCCATCCGTTTCTCAACTCATTCGTAGACTCAAATTTCAGCCCACACTCAACCGTGATACCACGGCTCTACTCAATAGTGTTGCTGAATACCTTGATCCCAGTGCCCTGACTCAATGTGATTTGATTTGCCCCATCCCATCTAGCTCGCTAAGATGTCTCCAACAAAGCGACCTGGGATTTGCCTTCGCGTCTTCCATTGCGATCGCTCACAACCGGATTCTTGCTCCAACCGCATTGTTAAAACATTCCAAAATATTTAATCCTCAACAGAAATTTAAATCACATCAAGCCAGACTAAAAAGAGCCCATCCATCACAACAAAGCTTCAAGGTCTGCGCGGATCTGCCCCAAAAAGACATTCTCTTGATCGATGATGTCTGCACAACTGGGGCTACCCTACTTGCCTCAAAAGCTGCCTTTGAGGCATCGGGATATAGCGTCAAACGCGCCGTCGTGCTGGCTTCGCGCTTTTAAGGCAGCGGAAGCACATAGATTCAGCTTTCAGTTGATCAGGTCAAACTTAGGCTCTAAAACCCTTTTCCATGGATACTCGCTTCAAAACAATTATTGAGCCTTTTCGAATCAAATCCGTTGAGCCCATCGGGATCACAACCCAAGAACAAAGAAGCCAATACATAAAAGAAGCGGGACTCAACGTCTTCCATTTGAAGTCCGATCGAATCCTCATCGATCTCCTTACTGATTCAGGCACGTCCGCCATGAGCACAGAACAATGGGCTGGCATGATGCGAGGAGATGAGTCCTACGCTGGAAGCCCAAGCTTCTACCGATTTGAAGACGCCCTCAAGAAAGTCACGGGCCTCGAACACATCATCCCCACTCACCAAGGTCGTGCTGCCGAAAGGATTGTATTCCAAACCTTGTGCACAAAAGGAAGCCTTGTTGTATCCAACATGCTTTTCGACACCACTCGCGCCAATGCCGAAGCTGCCGGCTGCATCACCAAAGACATACCCTGCAAAGAACTCAAAAACACCGAACTTGAGTCTCCGTTCAAAGGCAACATCGACCTTGAGAAGCTTGAAGAAATTTTAACAAAAGAAAAAGTTTCCATGGTTGTTATGACCGTCACCAACAATTCAGGCGGCGGCCAACCGGCATCCATGGCCAACATTAAGGCTTGTTCGGAATTATGCCGCAAGCACCACGTGCCTATGGTTCTTGATGCTTGCCGCTTTGCCGAAAACTCTTGGTTTATCAGACTTAGAGAAGAAGGCTATAGCGAGACAAGCCCTCTAGCTATTGCACAAGAAATGTTCTCCTACTGCGACATCACCACCATCTCTGCCAAGAAAGACGGAATGGTTAACATGGGCGGGGTCCTAGCTCTCAACAATCCAGAATGGGCTCAGCTTTGCAAAAATAATTTGATCCTCACCGAAGGCTTCCCCACTTACGGCGGACTTTCTGGCCGAGACCTTGAGGCTCTAGCCATAGGTATTTTTGAATCTCTCGAAGAGGATTATCTTCGCTACCGCATCCAAAGCACCGCCTTCGTCGGACGTGGACTCCAGAAGGCTGGCATCCCCATCGTCACGCCGCCAGGGGGTCACGCCATCTATGTCGATGCCAAAGCCTTCCTTTCCCACATTCCCGTAACTCAATATCCCGGCCAAGCCCTCGCAGCAGCCCTCTACGAATTCGCCGGAATCCGTGCCTGTGAAATTGGATCGGTTATGTTTGGCCGGCCGCTACCAGACGGCTCCGAAGAACCGCACCTGCAAGAGCTTGTGAGACTTGCCATCCCGAGAAGAAGTTACACTCAATCCCACATGGAATATGTGGTGGAAGCTTTCGAAGTTTTCAAAAACGAAATGGCCCCCAAACTCAAAGGCGTTCGCTTCACCTACAAACCAGAAGTTCTCAGACACTTCACGGCTCGCTTTGAGTGGGCTGATTAGTCTTTCACTGTGCGCGGTAAAAAGTGGAAAGCCTCAAAAGCCGTAGTTCGGGCTCTC
>CAZXHL010000192.1:0-2890 GCA_964640545.1 uncultured Bacteriovorax sp.
CCATCCGAAGACCTCACTCAATTGCACCCATGATCTGTTCCAACGTTGTCATTGAGAGCCGGTACCTAGCCCCCCTACTGTTCCGCCAAGAATTCAAGATCTTCAGAGTTGAGCAACTGGCTTTTCATGGTTTTCTGAGTCCGTGGATGTAACGGCAAGACGACTGGGAATGGTGTTTTATCGAGAGCCTTCAAAGTTTCCCGCAGGTGTTTTGGATTGTCGACGTTCGACGGGCGATGAACCGTAGCAAAGATGTATCACCCTTCTTTCTTGGACGCCACGAGTGCCCCTGCCAGATCAGAGCGGTATCGCTAACCTCGTGACCCCTCTTCCAAGAGCCCTTCTGTCGATGGCAGCGATATACCAGGAAACGATGGCTCCGCGCCCAACAAGTCTTCTTGCCGGAGCCCGCTAACTTTCGGGGCCCCAAAGGCAAGGAGAGCACTGCGTGAGAGTCTGCCTGATAGCCTACGATTTCCCCCCCCTCAACAGCGGCGGAAGTCACCGACCTCTAAGGTTCTGTCGATATCTCGAGGAAAACGGTATCGAGCCCGTCGTCTTCACTTTGTCCAGCTATGACGAGGGCGCGCGAATTGACGAAGGATTGTGCGACAAACTTCCGCCCAACTTGGAAATTCATCGGTCCCAAATGCGCGAACCATCCTTTCTCGAGAGCCCTGCTTTTGGTCGCTACTTCCAACTCTCAGATTCTTTAGGAAGAAGATGGGAGCCTGGACTGAAAGCCAGCTTAGAGCGAGCTTGGAGCCGCGAACCTTGGGAAGCCGTTGTTGTAACAGCACCTCCGTTCAGCTTGCTCCGATTAGGGGCTTGGGCCGCCAAAAGATTCGGGGTTCCTTTAGTTTCTGATATGCGAGATGGTTGGTCGTTATGGTGCATTACCCCTTATGCATCCTGGCTTCACTACGCACTTACCCGATTTTGGGAGGGACATTGGTTAACTCGCTCCGATGCGGTGCTTGTCCCAACGCTTGGCGTCTTAGACGATATGAAATCACAGCACGCGCGGCTTGATCAGAGGCTTCACTACATTCCAAACGGATTCGACGGTGATATTTCCGATGATGTCCGCCCCCTAGAAGTCCTACCCAAGGACAGCCTTACAATCGGCTACGCTGGAAGCTTTTACTTTAATCCCTACTCCCACAAGCTCCTACACTCAGCCTGGTATACAAAAAAACCTTATCAGTATTTACAGTACGTGCCCCGCCTCGAAGACTGGTCGTATCGAAGTCCGCTTTATTTCCTCAAAGCCATCAAGGAATTGTTCAATTTGGACATTCGTTGGAGAGGTAAAATTAAGCTGCGCATTGCCGGAACCCAGCCACCAGCTATTCATCGGATGGTGGAAGATATGGAAATGCAAGATACCGTTGATTTTGTGGGTTTTCTGGCTAAGGAAGATCTGCCCAGCTTCTATGAGGATTGCGACTACGCCCTGTCGACGTCAATCAAGCTTGAGAACGGTCGAGACTACTGCATCGCAGGAAAAACTTACGAGTGCGTCGAGTTGGGAGTGCCTATGCTAGGTTTTGTGTGCGAGGGCTCACAAAAGGACTTCCTTGCATCATCAGGCCTTGCCGTTCTTTTTGATCCTGATCAAGCAAAGATGAACGCCCATCGCCTCCAAGAACTCATTAGAAAAGGGAGAAAATTTGAGCCAAACATTGAGTTTCTCCGTCAATTCAACCCAAGCGAAACCACCAAAAAACTAACAGACGTCTTGCAAGGAATCCGCCGCGCCTAGCACTCCCGAAAAACTTTGAATAGTCCTGGACGCCTACGACACAACCGACCACTCACGCGCGGTGACAGAACACTGGGAAAACCTAAGCTACTGAATCAAATCCGAGACTATTCGGTGCACTCTAAGCCTTCCACCTCTCGAGAATAGTCTCAAATGTCTGCTTCATGATACCGGCGACGGCCTCCCCGTTAAAGCGGCTTCGCACATCATCTCCCAAGTGACCCGTTCTATAGCGCTCGCGACAGCCGAGAAACTCCCGTAAGCCAACTTCCCAACTATCCACGTTGTTCTCGATCAGCATTCCATTCATCTCTCCGACAAACGTCGGTATTGGCTCGACGTTCGAAGCCAGCACCGGGGTTTCACAAAAGAGAGACTCAGCACATACGAGAGAAAAAGTCTCGAACGCAGTAGGATGGAGAAGGGCGTCGGCGTTAGCCATCTCTTCAGCCAGTCCCGTAGGGTCCAGGAAGTTGCCCAAAAACGTCACCCGCTCCAGGGTCTCAGGATGATTCGCCAAAAAAGCCCTGGCATCGAGCAACTGCTCACCTTCACCAGCGATCCTCAATTGCAAGTCCTCACCGGCCTGACAAAGGCGATGAAAAGCCTCCACCACCAACATCAGCCGCTTGTTGGGCGATGACCAATTCGCGACCGTGAGAAAAACGACCGCCTTCCGTTCACCACGGTCGCGAGGATAAAAGATATCCTCAGATATGACATTGGGCACCAGATACTGATCAAAGGAATCCGTTCCACAGAACTCTACGATGTCGTCGCGCAGCGCCTCTGACACGGTCAAGAGTGGGATTTGGTGATGAAAAATCTCTCCAATCCTTCTGCGTCCCGGCGACCCTTCCGGAAGGTTGAAACCTTTTTGATAGGCTGTCCAATGCTCAAGTATTGCCATCGGTTTGTTAAGAATTCGCTTAAGTAACCGGACTTGGGCCAGCAGCGGATAAGCTATATGGAACAGATAAAGGTCGAAAGTCTTGCCGCGCAACCGGAAGCTCAGAAGGGCGAACAGAAGAAGTAGAAGGGTAAGAGCCTCTACCACCCGAGAAGGCGGAAGAGGAGCATAGAGGAGAATGTACTTCTCCTCGTTGTCAAGATGGAGATTTGTCT
>CAZXHL010000193.1:0-2837 GCA_964640545.1 uncultured Bacteriovorax sp.
AGAAAGAGAAGATGCCCTCCAGGAGTTAATGGATGAATACTATAGACTTTGCTCGGATAAATACGGTTGTCCCCAGAAGGTAGATACATCTTCTTGTCTAATGGATGTTGCGAAGAATGCAGCTGCAAGTGCTTTCCCGCCCCTTGGGCTTATTGAAGGTATGCCCAAGACAGGCTGTACCCAAGAATTTGTTAGAGGGGTATTGCTAGACTTGTGGCACAACGTAGATGGTCTCATGCAGCTTCCAGGAATGGCGAAAAAAGGTGTGGTTGCTGCTGGTCGTGGAATGAAGAAGACCGCTGGTAGAGCTGTTCGGGCGGCAGGAGGCGGACTTAGGCAGGCGAAGCATTCTGTGGACTTCTTGTGGAATGATTTTTGGGGAAAAGATAATTCCTACACTGCTGAATTGCTTTTGGAGTCACATTCAGACTTTATTGAGAACAGTAAAGCTTTGGTCCCAGATTTTGGTGCTATGGGCAAAAAGGTGTCTGATACCGCAAAGGCTTTGATTGCTGCTATTGAAGAAGGTATCGGAAGTACTTTTGGTTGTGAAGCTTGGGATACTCAGCCATTCACCGGCAAATGTATCAGACCGATGACGCCTAATTGCGCTACTTGCAATCAGAGGATCAATGCAATTTGTGGAACCCTAGGTTATTTGGGGGGCGAAATTGCGGCCGCATTTCTAACTGGGGGAGCCTCGGCTGTTGTTGGGGCAATTGCAAAAGGAGCGATTGTCGCTGTGAAAGGCTCGGCGGCCGTTGCGAAAGTATCTAATGCCGCATCCAAGTCCCGAGCGATTATGGCGTCTGTGAATGCGATCAAGAAATCGGGTCAAGTCATGGCCGCAGGAGCACGAAAAACGACAGGAGCGGCTCTAGCACCGTTTAAAAATACCTATAACTCCTTTAAAAAGACTCAGCTAGCTGGATTCCTGTCGAGACAAGGTCATAGCATCAAGAAATTTGATCAAGAAGTTGCTGACCTCGTCAAGAAGCGTGCTGGAATTGGTCCGGGAGAAGCGAATCGCGCAACGCCTCCGCCATTGCCAGGAGCAAAACCTAGGGGACTCGCTAGTTCGGCATTGAGAAGTTCTCTTGTAACGATTGCAGCGGTACCTAAAGTCGCTCAGCTTGGCGTCACTTCCTACTTTAAGGCGATGGAGAATGCTTTCCGAGCCGGGATGTCCGCGGGCGGTAGATGTGGAAATGGTGCAAGGTCACTCCTTTATCACGAACGTGTTCTGGATGAAGGGGCTAATGTCTTGCCAAAAGGTTCAGATAAGCAGCACTAGTTAGGAGATTGAGAATTTTATGAGATTTATAATTTTAGCAGCATTGGGAATATCGCTAGTAAGTATGCCTGGACATGCTGTTCCGCTCGGAGCAGCTGGGAAGTTAGGAACGAAGGTGGATGATGTGGGCAAGGCTGCGGGAAGGTTGGGTCACGCAGGCTCGTTAGGTAAAGGAGAAAAGGCCTTAGGGATATTGGAGCAAGCTATTCCTCCCAAAGGAGTGAGCGAAGCCGCTGCGAAGAAGCACCTGAGTGATTTAAGCGGTGCTGGTTATAGTGTGAAGGGTCCGACAAAAGTTGAAGGAACGGATTTGTTTCGAGCAGAAGCGACGATCGATAGTGTTGTGGATGTTGAAAAGATGACGGATGGTTTGCTCGTGAAAGTAGGGTCAGACGGCCAAGAGTATCGAGTGGTAGGCAAAGATGCTGATGGTAAGAAGATCATCATAGATAAAGATGGCCTACGGGTTCCGCCAGAAAAGCTTGATGCTTTGGCACTTCAGCCTGTGTATGTAAAGAAACAAGTGAATCAAAAAGTTGTAAGAGGAGTGAGTGATCCAGCAGAGATCCGCAAGATCATTCAGGGAGATTGCAAAGAGTGTGAGATCATTTCCTTCGGAGGTTTTTCAGGTCAGGGATATAAAGATCCGGCTCAAATGGTGGCGGCCTTTGATAAGTTTATAGCAGGTCCTCCACCGAAGGATCCGTCGAAGGTGATCATTTCAGCGGGAGGAACGCCAGAAGGTATTGGGGCGATTTATTCGCGAGCGAAAGAAAAAGGATTCAGAACTGCGGGAGTGGTCTCAGAAGAGGCGTTGAAGTACGGAGATAACGGGATCAAGCAAAGCTACAACGTAGATGTAATGGTTTATGTTCCAGATAGTTCTTGGGGGGGAGTGAGGCAGTTACCTGAGCCGAAAGGCGGGTTTCCGAAGGATCCCGATCCAGAGATTCAAGCCGCATATGATGCCGAAAGAAAGGTGAAAGAAGCTGCCCATGAGAGGGCGATGCAGGAGCAGTTGAGCAATGGCACTGCACAGCAGGCTTTGGATGCGCTAGCTCCGACATCGAGAGCGTATGTGGAGTCGGCGGATCAAGTGGTATTTTTGGGAGGAGGGGATGTTGGAGCTGCGGAGTTGACAGCCTCTTTGAATTCCAAAGGAGCAGATAAGACGCATTTTATAGGTTTAGACAATGGTGCGGGTACGAGAGGCAGTGCAGAGCAGAAGTGGCGCGAGCTTGGTCAGCAGGTGATTGACCCTCCTAACGTTCCGGCTCCCTCTCGAGTGGTACCCCAGGCTGTCGTGCGCGAGTTTCAGGACGAGACTACTCGTCATTTGGCAGAGGGGTCGCTGCGAAGAGTTTGGGCCGCTGATGATCCGGTTTTGAGGAGTCAGGACCGGACACTTCGTAGCGTTCGTGAGGAACTTGGTTCCTTTCGTAGAAATGTTGAAGCTGAAATTACTAGTGTTCGTGCTCAAAAAGATATGACCGGGCCTGGTTGGGATGACTGGAAAGGCGCCACAACTTCTACAGCGAAAGCT
>CAZXHL010000194.1:0-2670 GCA_964640545.1 uncultured Bacteriovorax sp.
ACGAAAAAACGATCAAACACTTGGGAGGGGAATCACTTTGTCTTGATAAGAACTCGGCCACCAAACTCGTCAATTCTCATCTCCGCGCGAAGAAGATTTCTAATTCCAGTTTTCTAAAGACCGTTCTGGAGACATTTTGCAATGCAGGACCTCAATTCACCCATTCGCATGAAGTGGCTATTGTCGATCTACTACGTTCATGCTCGGATTGTGATTTTAGCTTTAGGACAATCATCAGCGAGGCGTCCGAGCGAAGCGAATCCGTTTTTAAGGACATCGCCTTTTGGCTCAAGCCCTTTACGGAATGGGACGACCTACACACTTCTCGCTTTGATCTCGAAGCTCTCGAAGGAAAGGTCAGAGCCTTTGACTTTAAGCAGCTCGAAAACGAAGAAACACTGCTTAAACTCGTACTTTTCGCTCTTACTGAGAGCATCTGGAAGCGTCTTGAAAGCCATGAAGCTCCGCGCAGTGTTGTCGTTTTTGACGAGGTTTGGAAATTCTTCGCGTCTTCATCCTCGTACCTTGAGGAAATGTACCGCACGTTCAGAAAGTATCGTGCGGGTATCATTTCCGTCACGCAGAGTCTCTCGGACTATGGCGAAGCAGCCTTTGCAAAACTCATCGTTCAAATTTCCTACACGAAGGTTCTCATGCAAGGCGCGGCAACCAGCAAAGTTCTGAAAGAAACCCTAGATCTCACAGACGACGAAGTTTCACGCTTGTTATCTGTAACTTCACTAAAGGGGCACTACTCGGAATTCTGGCTGGGAACTCCAGATTTTAGCCAAGTCCTCCGGCTTTACCCCAATCCCGATCTCTACAACCTCGCAAACACCGAAAACCTTTTCCAAGGAGGAAAAAATGAATCTCATTCGTAAATACACCATTTACGTTGCGCTTTTTTGCTCGGTCTTTGTTTCAAGACCTGCTCGTGCTGATTTCTGGGGTGGCGACATTCCACTGCTGCTTCAAATCATTACGAATACCTTGAACACCTTGCACGAATTGCAACACCAATCAGACCTTCTCAAAAAGGAGCTTCGTGGCATTGATGACAAGATCCACCGCATTCAAGCCATCAAGGAACTACTCAATCCCCAAGACAAGGAGCGGTGGAAAGACCCCGTTGATGCTCTCAAGAGATTGCAAACGATCTACACACTTCTACCCGACCAATTTAAGACCCAGAAATCAAAGGAGGTCGAGGAGCAACTGGCTCAAGCGCTTGTTCTTGCTGAACAACTCAAAAGAGCATCTGCGCCCGCATACGAATCAGGAAGAGAACTTGAGAAAAAGGCCCTCGATTCAGGCCCAGCGGTTTCTCAAAAGCTCGCTGCTTCAGGTATTGGAACGCTCGTAACACTGGAAGCTCAAAATCAGGTAGCCCAAGGAACCATTATCAATCTTTTGTCACAAATGATTGCTGAAGGAGCCTCTAAGGACGCTTCTCTAGCTTCCTCACAAGCTAAAGAGATGAAACAGATGAGCGGAGGTCTATCGGGCATGGCAAACGCCATTCGCGCAGGATCAGGAGGTGCAAAATGAACCCTCAATCCCTTTCCGCAATCGAGCATTACGAAAAGCTCTCGCCTGTAGTCGCAACCCTCTATGCCCACATGGAGAATGTCGCTCAGATGGCTCTTCTTCCGCTTTTCTTGCTCTCCATCTTTCTTGCATACACACAAGACCTTGGACTTACGGGTGCCACTCTAAAGCGTCTTAAGAATCTTGTAATTACAGCCCTACTTCTAGCTGCATTTCCAGATGTGTCGGAACTAATTAGGACAATTGGCCAACAGCTTGCCCTGTCGATTGATGGACTCCAAGGACTTGATACAGTTCTCGCTCAAGCGGCTTCAAAAGCAGGCGCACAATCAGGTGATCCATTCTACCTTTTGACACTCGGTAACGACCTCATACTTCGCTTTTTTGTTAACGCCTCTTATACAATTCTGTTCTTTGCTCGGCTTGGTCTTGTCGCCTTCTATCACTTCTACTGGATGTTCCTTGTGGTAACGGCTCCGCTGTTGATTCTGGGTCAACTCTTTGATGCCACAAATGCATTACCTAAAAACCTGTTCAAAAACCTCATTTTGGTCGCAATGTGGCCTGTCGCTTGGAGTCTGCTCTCTGTCTTTCTTGAAGCGGTGCCTCTTACCGATGCCTACCAAATAGAAGGAGGCTACACGGCACTCATCGTCCTCAATCTCATCATTGCAGTCAGCATGTTCCTATCACCGTTTATGCTCTCATCCTTCTGCGAAGGCTTGCTCGTAGGAACGGGATCGGCGCTCTATTCTGCTGCAAAAGCTGTGACCTATGTAGCTGCGCCTCAACTTGCAGCCGCAACTCAAATGGTCGGAAGACACGCCGTAGGTCCAGCAGCACGACGTGCATTACCAAAGTCGGCAAAACTCTTTGCTGAACGCGGGAAAGCCAGATTCCAATCCTACATGCGCAATCGAAAGCCCACCAAGAACAACTATTCATGGCTCATTCTCTTGTTTGCATTTGGATTGTCCACGGCAGCCACGGCTCAAGAGCTGGTCCTAAAGCCAAAAGGACTCCTTGTCCTTTGCCTTAAGTCCGATCCCAAGAGCGCATTTCTGTCTGAGTCAAAATACTTCGGCGCGAGTATTCTTGGGCCGAGAAAGATTCTTTTGCGTG
>CAZXHL010000195.1:0-2659 GCA_964640545.1 uncultured Bacteriovorax sp.
CAAAGTCTCTAGTTGAGAAATTTGAGTTCCCGCATTTACGTAAACGGCAGTGCCCGCCACCATCCCTAATTGGCTCACCCAATAAAAGGTCCACGTCTTAATGGAGCTCAACCCCATTACTAGATTCACAAGAAAAAAAGGGAAAACTGGAACAAGCCTTAAAGAAAAAAGATACAGGGCCCCATCTTTTCTAATACCTTCTTGAATCGATTGAAGTTTTGCCCCAAACCGCTTCTCCACCCACTCACGCAAAAAGAATCGAGACATCAAGAAAGCAAGTGTTGCACCTATTGTGCTAGCAAAAGATACAAGGAGCACGCCCTGAACAAAACCAAATAAGGCTCCTCCTGCCAGAGTCATAACCGCCGCCCCCGGAATTGAAAGAGCTGTCACCAATACATATCCAACAAAAAAAAGTATGGAATACTGCAGGGAAGAACTCCCAACGACTTCTCTCAGCCTATCGGCGTTCGATTTGAGATAAGCAAACGATAGATATTCCTGAAGGCCAAAGTGCCGAATCGCAAAAAATAATGCGAGAAGAATGAGAACTACAAAAATCTTTTTTTTTGAAATGACTTGCTTCATGTTAGCGACAAAGTTAATGTATAAACATTATGACGTCTAGCCATCTCTATAAAATTTCTTTTGGTTTTCTTCTAACAGTTTTGAGTATTTTTAGTGCTCCCGCAAAGGCTTCAAAAGTCGACTATGCTCCCTACACAGCTCTTCTGAAGAAGCACGTAAAAAAGTCCGGTGAATCGAGTGCTGTCAACTATGCCGCCCTGAGACGAGATCGCAGGGCCCTCGATCAATTTACAAAAAAGCTCAGCAGTTTTAGCCATAAGGAATATAAATCATGGACAGACCCCGAAAAGATCGCCTTCCTCATTAACTCCTACAATGCGTTCACCCTAAAACTCATCGTGGACCATTACCCCGTGGAATCTATTCGTAAAATTGGAGGCTTTTTTTCGAGCCCTTGGAAAATGAAATTTTTTAAGCTTCTCGGCGAAGATACGCACCTAGACTACGTCGAACATGGGACTCTGCGCAAAGACTTCAAAGAAGCGAGGATTCATTTTGCTGTCAACTGTGCCTCCATAAGCTGCCCCCCTCTTTTAGACGAAGCCTTTCTTCCTGAGACTCTTTATGTTCAGCTCGAAGCTGCAGCAGAGCATTTCCTCCGCAGCCCAAGCTTCAATCGATATGATGAAGAAAAGAACATCCTCTACTTGTCTTCGATTTTTAAATGGTATGGTTCAGACTTCGGCAATGAGAAGCAACTCAAGTCGCAAATTGCCAAGTGGATGCAGGTCCGTTCTCCTCAAACCCTGAAGAACTTTATGGAGTCAGAAATTCAATATCTGGACTACGATTGGGGCCTCAACAACAATCTGAGCTTCTATGAGAACAAATAAATAACGCGGATGAATTCATCGAAAATCAAAACCAAGGACAAGCTTAAGGACCTCCTAAAGGTCCCCGAAGTCGTCACATGGCGAACTCTAATGGGAGTATTTAAAGACCTCTATCGGGGTTTTGAAGAGGCCCTACAATCGGATGGCTTTTCCTACTCTCGGTTCCAACTCATGTTTTTTCTTTATTTCGAAGAGTCTCACTCCCCCATTGAACTCTCAAAAAAACTTGGCGTCACACGCTCCAACATCAGTACCTTTATTCGACGAATGAAGAAAGATGGCATCATCATCGAATGTCCCCACTCGTCGTCAACAAAGCGCCCATGTTATCGACTCAGCCAGAAAGGAATTGCTTTATTTGAAGAGATTTTTCCAAAACATATTGAGCGAGTGACAAAGCAAATTCGTGCACAGCCTAAAAGAAATCTAGCCTTTCTTAAAAAAGTCAAACAATAGGTTATTTTCAAGACCTATTGACCTCGGAGCGAGGCGTTATCTGTCAATATTAATAGTCCCTCCGTCTTCTTTGTTTATGTCTAAACATATATGCTTACCCCAGGATTATTCAGTAAGGAGGAAATTTAATATGAATAGATTATTAGCTGTAGGCATACTTTCGCTCGGTTCGATTGTTGCGAATGCTGAGTCTTATAAACTCGATGAATCGCATACGACAATTGGCTTTAAAGTGAAACACTTAGTCATCTCAACTGTTACTGGCCGTTTCAATAAGCTTGAGGGCAGTGGTAGCTTTGATGAGAAAACAAAAACCCTTAAAGACTTAAAGGCAAACATTCAGGTGAGTTCAATCGACACAAATGAAGCCGACAGAGACAAACACCTCAAAGGTCCTGACTTTTTTAATGCAGAGAAATTCCCCACTATCACCGCTGAGATCAAATCGGCAAGTTTCGCAAAAGCAGATGAGGCGAATCTTAAGCTTAAACTCAAGATTCGCGACGTCACTAAGGACGTTGATTTTGCGGCAAAGTTCCTCGGAACGGTCATCGACCCTTGGGGAAACAAGCGCATCGCGTTTGAAGGAAAAGGAAAAATAAATCGTAAAGACTTTGGCGTTTCTTGGAACAAAACCCTCGATAAAGGGGGCGTCATGGTCGACGACATGGTTGAAATCTTTATTGAGGGTGAGGCAATTGCCGAGGCTAAGAAATAGTCATCGGAAAAAAGGAGAATATGGATATGGAAACAACGAAACGTAAACTTATGACCGGAGCCGC
>CAZXHL010000196.1:0-2594 GCA_964640545.1 uncultured Bacteriovorax sp.
GCTAGATTTCTTGAAAGAATCGAGTGCTCCCGAACACTGAGAAATGGCGCGAGCGGAATGTGGGAGCGAAGGACAGGTAGAGTTCCAACCTCTTCACAGTAAAATCCCGACCCAAGTGAGCTTGAGAGCTTAGAAGCTAATGTGACGGCTCTACTTTCAAGCCTTTCGAGATTGCGATCCATTTGGAAGATCGAAAGAGATGTTTCAAAGATGCATTCTTTACCTTGAATGATTCTTTCCAGAACCTCCTCGGTGGCCGCTGAATTTCCTCCCGAGGCGATGTCCGAAAGCTCGTCAGTTTTTTTGATCGAAAGGGCGTGGCTCACGCGTCTTTTTCGCTCAAATTGTTTCTTAGAGTTTTGTTTGTTGGGAACTCGAAACTTTAGCGAAACCAAAAATTCATCCGTATGGTCGACAAGCTCCTGAAGAAGAGTGGGCCACGTGCAGTCAGGAAGTTCGGTGAGGCTGATGGCTTTTAGATACTTCGCACCGATTTTGACATGATCCCCCTCCCAAAGCGAATCGGGAAGAACTGTGGCTTTGGGGTCGAGGTGTTGTTCTTTTTTAAGCCCAAGAAATGCTCCTACGAGTTCGATACTCTGTTTTTCATCGAGTGGAATGGGGTTAAGACCAAGATCAGCTGCGATTTGAAGAAAGGTCTGGTCGAAAACTCGACCGAGTTCTTTTTCAATGAAGTAAAACTTAGTGACAAATTGTTCAGGAGCCTCAAACAGTGAGGTGCCTGTCGATTCGATCATCTGTCTTTGGACAACTAGCTGCGCCTCAAATCCAGAGGGCAGTCTCGAAAGACCTGAAACTAGCTTTTCAAAAAATGCATAGGTGCTTGGCCCCTCAAGGTCGCTTTCGAGCATCGAGCAGGGAAGAGGCTGGCATTCAAAGGCACGAAACTTCGACTGTCCTGAACCCTTGAGGTAGCCGTCGCTGAGAATCTGAAGGGGAACGAGCTGCCTCGTTAGTGATACGTTTTTATTCATTTTGGACGCTCCTTTTTGAAATTGGCTATCGAGCCTAAGAGGATTGTGGGCTGGGAGACCTTAAGTAGTAGAAAAGAGATGTGCCCAGACTTTTTCCCGTGAGAAACAAGCCTCAGCCCAAGAAGAGAGCCAATGCCGATTGCCCATGAAAAAATGACAGGAAAGCCGACGATGCTAAATACAGTATTGGTGGCCATCATGAGGCCAACCGCGATCAGGACATGGCTTACCTCAAAGCCCCAAATATGGGACCGCGAGAGCTTTGCTGTAGGGTTATTGACAACTTGCATGTCGACTTACCTCACAACTCTTGAGATCAGGTCGATGATGCTTTGAGCACCAAAGAGGATGATGGAGCCGCCGATTGCGTATCCTAGATACTGTTTGGCGTTCGGGTTGCCTGTGAAAAACTGGAAGGCAGCAAACCCGAGGGCCATGACCGCAAGTATCGGCAATAGACTCGATAGTAGTACGGTCTTTAGTCCTTGTAGGCTCGATTCCACCGAGGCATGAGCCAAGATTGGGATTGAAAAAAGAGTAAGGGCGACAAAGCCCCTACGCATTTGCGTATTCATAAAAAATCCTTTCTTTTTTGCGGTGGCCTCCTATTTTCTATAGGAGGCCAGTGTTCAGGGTTGAGTGATATGCTTTTGTTCTGTGGCTAGAAGGGTGTTTCCTCGGGATCACCAGTGGCTTTCTGAGCGGCTACTCGTGCCATTCCTACGGCTCGAACGCTTTCTTTCACAACGATCCTCAGTTCGGGAAACATATTGAGTTTCATTGTGAAGCCGATTTCTCCAGTGGAGAGAGGCCATGCCACTCCGATACGATTCCAATAGGTGTTTCCTCGATTTTCTTCTACGACCATGACGTCAAACACAGTCTTGATTTCTTTCTGATTCTGGTTCATTTTCTTCTTCGTTCCTTTCTTCTTCGAGGTCCAAGGTAGGAATTTGATTTTCAACAAGTTGATGAAACTCAAATTCCTCAAGGACGGGACTTAGGTTGGTGTTGCGGGTTAAAATGCGGTTCGCCAAGCGATTCCACGGAGCCACGGAATTGTTGGTGAGATACCAAAACGGATTGCCTTCACGATATTTGTAGGTGTCTGGACCCTCTTGAAGAAGACAGTCAGGACAGAACAGTTCTTCTTCGGACCATATACAGTGAAGATTTCCGCAGCGCGGACAAGCTATTGCGAGACTCATGACACGATCACCTCCTTTCCAGTCGCAATGCTTGGGGGGATTGAGGTGTCATGTTGAGCTGATGCAAAAACAAAGAAGGCGACAACGATCATCATGAGTCGTCGTAGTTCCATCGCTTCAGCACGCTTGATTTCCATTTGGATCTCGCGCTCGAAGGTTTCGTTACGCTGTTTGTGGCTAAGGCGCACAGGCTCGACAGCCTCGGCAGAGGTCGAATCAGCCTTGCTGTCTTTTCCTTTGAATAGCTTTTTGATGGTGAGGCCGAGAGGCCACTTGGTTCCAATAGTTTTCATTTCATCATCCTTCCTTGGAGACTGTGACCATCTTTGGTCGTGCCTCTCGGGATGAAGAAATGCGATTACGGTGCCAGTTCTAAGATATTGAAAACTGG
>CAZXHL010000197.1:0-2555 GCA_964640545.1 uncultured Bacteriovorax sp.
CGGCGGCGTATCATCCGGCCCGGCTGCTGGGGCGTAAAACTCACGGAAAGCTCCTAATATCCTTGGGCTTTCTGTGACGTAATCCTCACTTGCGACGCAATGGCCCATGCATTAAGGTGGGCGATCTATGAGTTCCACAGAACTAAAACTAGCCAGAAGTGTTGATGCCCCGAAAGGCAAGCAAATGCCCGACGTTGCGGAGGGTGTTGGACCCCAGATTCAAGGAACGCTCGACCGGGTGGGGATGTCTCACATCGAGGTTCCCGTAAAAGTTCAGGACAGCAATGGTGAGTTGATGATTTTGTCCGCTAAGGCTGATGCCTATGTGAACTTGGTTGATTCTGCGGCCAAAGGCATACACATGTCTCGGCTGTTTCTTAGCATGCAAAAAAAGTTGGAGTCAGAAGAGCTCACCCCAAAACTTGTCGAAGAAATTCTAACAGAATTTGTTTCCTCGCATGCAGGCAAGAGTGACTCTGCTTCGCTTGCTATTGATTTTGATTATCTCATCAAGCGCAAAGCTTTGCTTAGCGATAACAGTGGCTGGCGTTCTTATCCTGTATCCGTAAAAGGAACTCTTACGAAGGGTGTGATGCGTTTGGAGCTTGGTGTTCAAGTCGCTTACTCCAGTACTTGCCCCTGTTCTGCAGCACTGTCTCGGCAACTCATCAAAGAAAAGTTCGAAAGTGATTTTTCTAGCAAGGGCGGACTTAGCGTGGACGAAGTGGCTGAATGGCTTTCTAAAGAAAGTTCTATTGTGGCAACTCCACACAGTCAGAGAAGCATTGCCGATGTGAGAATCGTGATGGATCGTGCTGCGCCTTGTGTGACTTTGCTCTCCATCATTGATGATGTCGAGGGCGTTTTGAAGACAGCTGTGCAAACGGCTGTGAAGCGCGAAGATGAGCAAGAGTTTGCTCGTCTCAATGCGAGCAACTTGATGTTTTGTGAAGATGCGTCTCGCCGTATGAAGGCTTGGCTTGAGTCTAGCAAGGGTGTGGTGGATTATCGCATCGAAGCTCGTCATGTCGAAAGTCTTCACGCTCACGATGCTGTGAGTATCGTTACCAAGGGTGTGGACGGCGGATTCCGCCCCTAACAAAGAAAGATATTTGTGATTAGTTTTTATTCCCTCGATTTATTGGCCTCGCTAAAGGCTACCCTAAAAGAAAAGAATTTTATTGAGACCACCGAAATTCAAAGTAAGGCGATACCAGCCTTGCTTGATGGCAAATCAGTTGTGGGTATCGCAGAAACAGGAAGTGGTAAGACGATGTCTTATGCCATTCCTATTTTGCACAAGCTCAAATTGCTTGAGGATTTTGGAGCTCCGGTTTCGGAAGAGGGTAGGCCTCGCGCGGCGGTTGTGGTTCCTTCTCGTGAATTAGGCGAACAGGTCGCTAAAGTTTTTAAAATTTTTACCCACGACACTCGTCTTCGGGTTCGTAGTGTTTTGGGCGGAACAGGGATGGACGTGGCCAAGCGCAATGCGAGTGGCAAGTTTGAAGTGCTCCTTGCCACTCCCGGCCGACTTGGGCAATTGATGGACCAGAAGCTCATTGATTTGAGTGATCTGAGAATTCTTGCCTTTGACGAGGCTGACCAAATGCTTGACCAGGGTTTTTTGAAAGATGTTGTGCGCATTCTCAAAGCGAGTCCTCGCGAAAGACAGTTGGCCTTGTTTACGGCGACAGCTCCTGATTCTATTCAGGCTCTGATCAAAGAAATGTTTCATCATGCAGAAGTGATTGAAAGCTCGGGACACCACAAAACGGTGTCTACGCTGACGACGATCAATCGTCCCATCAAAGACGGAAAACGTTTTCCGGTTCTTAAGGATGTCTTGGCTCAGAAAATTGGTGGAGGCACTTTGATATTTGCCAACACCCGCGAGCAATGTGACAAGCTCGCTGAAGAACTTCAGGATAATGGCTACAAGTGCGCTCTCTATCGCGGAGAAATGGATAAGCAGGAGCGTAGGAAGAATTTAAAAGCTTTCCGCGATGGAGTTGTTGAGATATTGATCTCAACAGATCTTGCTGCGCGTGGACTTGATGTGGAACACATTGAACGCGTGATCAATTATCACCTGCCTCAAGAGTTGGACAACTACATCCATAGGGCGGGGCGAACAGCGCGTGCGGGCCGTGAGGGAACGGTGATCAATTTTGTGACTGAGCGTGATCGTAATTTGGTGATGCAGCTAGATGGTGTGAGATCGCCCAAGGCGAAGGCAGCGAAGACTGAGCGCGGGAAAACCTCAGGCAAGTCATCCAAGTTGTCGCCGAGAGGAGCGTCCAAGGGAAGGGCTCCTGCTCGTGGCAAATCCGCTTCTTCAAAACCGGCCGGCAAAAAGCCCACTGGAAAATCCATTAGTAAATCTTCGTCCAAATCGTCGGTGAAAAACAAAAGTCCGAAGTCTCGATTCAAGCGCGCTTAACCTTAAACTGTGCGCGCTTAAGTGTTGCAAGGGCTCGTGTAGTAGCCTCTCTAAGTCATATTAAATATTTAGATTCATTACTCAGGACAAGGGGAGTGCCACTCCCCTCTTGCTG
>CAZXHL010000198.1:0-2548 GCA_964640545.1 uncultured Bacteriovorax sp.
CAATGATCTCGCACTTAAACTGACGGCTAGCTATCGATTAAAAACCAGACGGAAAGCCAGCGCCGCTACCGCCGTTGCTTGAACGTCCCATTTTGTTGTGGGCCTCGAGATCCTGCTGAGCCTCGAGTGACAATCTAGTCCAGGGCTGAGCAGAGAGGCGCTTGTAGCCGATAGGCTCCTCGGTCTCTTCGCAAACGCCGTAGGTTTCTTTTTCGATTCGCTCAAGAGCATCAGCCACTTCCATTTGGAGGTTCTTCTTACCAGCAAGAACGATTTGGCTTCGTTGAACTTGTTCTTCAAAACTAGAGCGATCGACTTCATCGGGCGCACCTTGTTCTTGGTTGTTTTCATCTTGAGTTAGGGATTTCTCTAAATCCTTAATTTCTTTTGTGAGAGAAGTATTTTTATCTTCCAATTTGGCCTTGAGCTCAGCGAGTTGATCTTTTGTGAGTTCTGCGGCCTCTAAAAAACTGATAGGCATTATATGACCCTACCTTTCCTAAGTTGCCCATCTATGTACCTGTTCCCTGGAAGGGGGACAAGTAAAAAAGCCTTTTAATGCAGTCACACCTTACTAGATTTCTTTAACAAGCAATTTCCTAAGCATATCAAAGGCATAGATGCCTGTATTATGACCGTCAGACCATTGAATGCTTAAGGCGTAATTGCCGATGGTATTGATCCTAACTGGTTGAATATCTTCTTTAATACTCTCTTTTTTGATTTTACGAACGCCGGTATTCTCATCGACACAAACCGCACATGGACACTGGAAACGTAGCTCTTTATAGGCCACCACGCTGTCCCTGCCGTCGCTCCACGCGACTTTGAGCATGCCATGGGTGTCGTTCTTCTCGGTGTTCACAACTGTCGGATTGGATTTACGTGCCCCACCTAGAACAGAGCGAAGCTCAGCTGCCATATTCTTAGCGAGGTCCAGATACAACTTAGCCGTGTCTGACTCTGGACGAGAGACAAGCACTGGCGTTCCAGCCTCACTCTCTTCCAAAAGCTTTTTATCAAGAGGAAAACTCTGAAGAAGCGGGAGACCAAGCTTTTGGGAAACCTCTGCCCCTCCGCCTTTACTGAAAATATGTTCGTGATGGCCGCAGTTGGAGCAAACGTATTCACTCATGTTTTCCACGAGCCCTAAGACAGGAACTCTGACCTGTTGGAACATCTGCAAACCTTTTTGAGAAATTTCAGTCGCAAGTCCTTGAGGCGTCATAACGATGATAGCACCGGACAAGCGAATCGACTGAGAAAGGGTGATATGGATGTCGCCAGTTCCCGGAGGCATGTCGATGATGAGGTAGTCCAGTTCGCCCCAATCCATCTCAGTCAGGAATTGTTGAATCGCACGCGAGGCCATGGGGCCGCGCCATACCGCGGGAGTACCTTGGCCCAAGAGTCCCATGCTCATGCATTTGATGTCATGAATTACGGGAGGAGCGATTTTTCCGCTCTCAATATGCTTAGGTTGTTCGTGCGATCCCATCAAAGTCGGAAGTGATGGGCCATAAATATCCGCATCCATGAGGCCCACTTTGGCGCCCAATTTTTGCAATGCAACCGCAAGATTGACAGCGGTTGTGGACTTGCCAACTCCACCCTTTCCGGAGCCCACAGCAATGATGTGCTTGATATTGGCCAGGGGACTACCTTCAGGACGAGCTGGAGCAGGAACGACGATCGATGGTGTAATTTGTTCACTCATGGGTCACAGTCATAGATCAGCTTAGAAAAAATTACGACCACTGTTTTAAGAAGGACAATAGAAATCAGAGGCTCTTAGCACAATAATCAAGTGAGAATCAGTCGATAATCCAATTCATCTCTTGCAGTCTCGCGATGAAGTCCACAAGCATGCCATTTCGCAGCGTCATTTCCGTCACAAAAATCTCATCTTCTCCGAGCCAACGAAGCAGCTCACTAAGGATGATGGCACCTGGGACAACAACGCGAGCACGACTAGGTGCAAGGTTGTAACTAACTTGTAGTTCGTCTGCCGAAGTGTGAACGACTTCTGCAATCCACTTATCAATTCCTTTTTTGCGAATGGTTGTGTTCTTACGCTTTGAAGTAAGTATTCCACCTAGTGTCTGAATAGCTCCAGCGGAACCCACCAAATAGTCAAAACTCTTCGGAGCCCTTTGACGCAAAAGCGTCTTACGGACTCTTCTCCTGAGGTCTTCTTCAATGGAAATCTTCCGTCTACCTTTTTCCCATTCGAGAGCCAGGCGCACAGAGCCCAATGGAAAAGATTTCTCGATAGCCTTTTTCCAGCCCCGGCCGAATTGAGCAATCTCCGTGCTACCACCACCAATATCGATCAAGAGACCACTATCAACGAATGGGTATTCCCACTCCAACCCACCAGCGATAATACGAGCTTCTTCAACTCCTGAAATAACTTCAATACTCAATCCGAGCTTCTTTGCGACTTCATCAACAAAGGCTTTGCCATTGGTGGCTTCACGTATCGCGCTAGTTCCCACGATTCTAACGAGGGGCACTTGAAATCTAAGAACGCTATCGCGCATGGACT
>CAZXHL010000199.1:0-2454 GCA_964640545.1 uncultured Bacteriovorax sp.
ATACTAAGGATTCTCGCTGGCTAAATCGCTTCTTAACAATGGATAAAACAACATAAAATCATATACTTATGACATGGCGCTAGAGAGGAACGACGAAGCGCGGTCCATTTCGGATGGGAATCGCATCTCAATGTCTTTGAGTTTCTCTGGTGTGAGATTCAGAAGCTTCAGATAGTTGGCTTGGTATTCGGGCTTTGTGTTGTCACCTGATTCACCGACTTGGAAGCGTTTGGCGAGAACGTTGCCGAGACTCGCAATCATGATAGTAGGTTTGTGGGCCGGGAAGATACTCTCCATAGGTTCGATATCACGGTGGTGGTACCGAATGGTTTTCTGCATCATAAGAGGCAGCTGCCATTTGGCTGCGAGTCTTTCGCCAAGAACGGTGTGACTCGGAAGTTCAAGTTGTGATTCCGCTTCGAAAAAACTGATGTTGTTTTCTTTGGCTGTGTCTACAATTTTCTGAAGAAGTTCCGGTTCGATCGTGAACAAGGCAATTTTCCCTACATCATGAAGCAAGCCACAGCTGAAGGCTTCTTCTGGTTTGCTAACTTTGATGGCTTTGGCGATGAGTTCAGAGGCGATGGCCGTGCCTAGTGAGTGTCTCCAGAATTCTAAAACGTTAAAGTATGAAGCCTTCTTGAGTTGGAAGGCCGAGAACACACTTGTCCCTAGCACAAGCATTGAAATGCTGTTGAAGCCAAGAAAGGCGAGAGCACGGCTAACGTCAGTAATTTCAGTAGAAAGGTTGTAGAAGCTTGAGTTCACAAGTCTTAGAACTTTTGCTGTTAAGACTTGGTCTTTTTTGAGAACGTCTGCAATTTCTGGGGCGCTAGTCTTGGGATTGTTGACAAGTTCCATGACTCTCTGAACCACAACAGAGAGCGTGGGAATGTCCCTGAGTTTTTCGACGAGGTCTGTTAACTGCTTTGAATCACTCATGAAGCCTTATTATCGTCTTAGGCCGGGTAAAAGTGAAGGAATTGGAGTGACTATAATTGGCGCTCAGCGTTTTCCAGGCGTTGAAGGTTCAATTCAAAGGTTTTGATGTCTCCCACTCCGAGGATGATTGAGTCAATATTGTCGCCGCTACGCAAAACATTACCCATAACCTCAAAAGCAGCTTCTTCACCGTAGTCTTTTTCTAAAATACCAAGAACAGGATCAAACATCTCTTCACCAATTTCCCACGGATGAGTTTTGGCGGGAAAACGCTTTTGTAGTTTTAGTAGAATTTGCTCATATCGATTTCTTAGAGCGTCTGGAATTTGATCTCGACGTTTCTGGAGGTTCTCTTTTCTCATAGGGTGAGATTGCTCAGCTTCGTTTGCTGAAACATCGCGAACATAAGTGTGAGGCCCTCGAGCAAGGCCTCGGCTCTCGAGATCTTGAAGGCTATAGTCTAAGTTCTCTTTGGTGCCGCGCATGGAGCCAGCGCCGTTGTTGACTTCAAAGATGGCACCGTTACGAGTTTCGATTTCACCCGCACCCACAATTTCAAAGCTATCAATGCCTTTAGCTTTCGCGTCTTCTTTGATGCGCGCTAGCAGAGCAGGGTGGTTTCCTATGAAGCCGTCATTGGCAGCGCCTGCGAGATACTGTGGCATGATGGCAGTACGTCCGTCGCTGGTTTGCACGTAAACATATTTTTCATTGGGAGCCAGCGCCGGCAGAGCAGCGCCTGGGGCTAGAACTGTTCCACCAATTTTGGCTTCGTTTTCAATACGCTCTTTCGATACAAACTTTAAAGGAGTGACCGTTGAACTGTTATGATCGCTGCCTTTCACTACTAAAACCTGAGATTCACGTTTGGCTAGTGCCTGAACTTCCTTGGAGAGCGTTATTCCTGGTCTTGTGGAAAGTCTTCTTAGTAAAATCGCTTGCATGTCTAACTTCAGATCTTCTAGTTGATGGGCATCAAGACTCTCAATGACATTCGGGTCTTGCATCTCAACCACATCCAAGAATTCTACATTCAAGCGATTGAGAGTCGCAGGATAGATCACTGATGATTGAGAATTGGCGAAGTAGGGATCGTTGACGTAGATATCTGCAATCTCTTGGATATGATTTGTGATTTGCTGGCTTTGTTCTCGGTCAAAATCTAGTTTCCCGTCTACTGCATAATGAGCGGAGGTTTGGAAAACATCATAGATCTGAGCGCGAGCAGCATAGCTAGAGACACGCTGTCTGTAGGCCGTCAAATTATCCAGCTCGAACTTTGTGTGCTCTGCCTTATCGAGGGCATCAATTCCGGCTATGGAAAAATCTGCTTGAGATTTGTGGCGTTGATGTTCTTCACTCAAAATTAAGATTCTCTCGTCGAGGCTTTGTAGTTGCTTTTCGATGGCGGATTTCTCCAAGGCATAGATGCTCTTTGCTTTCCTATACTGGTGGTAAGCGCTTCTTCTGGCTTCGTCTAGGTTGGGTACGTTTCTTTTCTCACTGTAGTCG
>CAZXHL010000200.1:0-2403 GCA_964640545.1 uncultured Bacteriovorax sp.
AAAACCCACCATTTTCAGGACTTTCCTTCGGTATCAATACTTTTGAGGAAACTCGAGAGGCAAAGGGTGCCGAAGTTCTAAGCATTCGCCTCAAAACTGTTAAAAAAATTAGCACTTTAAGTTCTCATCTCACATTTAAACCTCTCGTGAGGCGGCATTCTAATTGCATAACAAAGCTTGCGAAGGAGCGCGCCATTTTGAAACTAGAAAGTATATCCTCAAGAAGAGGGTCGACATTCCTATCTCAAGCCGTCTTGGCTTCAATAGTTTTTTTTAGCGCAGCCGCATTCTCCGCATCGCGTTTGAAGATTTCAAATGCCGAAGTATCCCCGTCTCTTGCTGGAAACTTTGAGGATCTCGTTGGGAAAACTTTCGAAAGACAAATCAGCCATGGAACCTCATCTGATTTTCTTAGGCGAATGGGACAATCCGTCGTTCTAAGTCATTCAAGTGCTGGAGTTGATTACGCTTCGGACTTTAGGTTTCTTTCGTTTTCTCTAGGCACAGGTCTTGGATACCAAGAGGGCTATGCAAGTTTGGACGATGTGATCTCGGGGCGAGAAAGTCCCGATGGATTGAGCGGCCTTGCGGCTCAGGTAGGCATGACTCTTGGTCTTCACTTTCACGAAGCGCAACGATCTCGTTTTTTCCTAAGTTACTTGCAATCTAATTTTTCAGAAGATGGGCTGAAGGTAACGGGAAATGGTTTTGGAGTTCTTTGGCAGTATAGAGTTTTGTCGGAGAAAGTCTTGGCCGGCCCGTTTGCGGAATTTCGTGGGCTTCATTTCGGAGCCGGTCTTCGTTATGCAGAATTTAATTCAGAATATGAAACCCGCTTACTTGGTTTGCAGGTAAATGGAAGTTCAATTGCTTCTGAATTGTCCGACTATAAACTCAATGCTGCGGCTAATTTAGATCTTCAATCAGAAGTTTCTGTCTGGAGTGTTCCATTGGAAATTTCAGCGGCTGTAAACTTTTTCAGGAGTATTAGTTTTTATTCTCTGCTGGGAATGGATATTAATTTTGGAAACTCCTCAGCGCAAGCCGTGCTGAATAGTCCTGTCGAGATTCAGGACACGAAAACAGCCGCAAAATTAGCGTCGGCTGATGTGTCGCTGGTTTCTTTGCAAGAGGAGACGGTCGACCGGACTCACTACCGGGGGCTACTTGGTATGCAGTTTGAGCTCGGGCGTGGTTCCGTTTTCATTCAATATCAAAGAGCCTTTGATATTGGAACGCACGCCGCCTCCTTGGGCTTCCGAGCTTACTACTAATCAATTATTTTTTGCGAACTCGGCGTCCAAGATCACGCTTTCAGATTCTGGGAGCCAGGCTTCGACTTCAAAGCGAGAAGATCCATTCGCGTAAACAAAAAACGAAAACACGCCATTGCGATCTGTTAAAGCCGTATAGCTCTGACCACCAATGCGAAGTGTGACGTTTACGGGAGCGACGCCATCAAGTTGAACCGATCCGCCAATAGCTGCCATGTAGACACTAAAACCTTGGCGGTCTGCAGGCGCGACTAGCCTTGCGTAGTCGATAGTGACATCTCCCACTTGAGAGTTTTGAATTGTCGTGGCGGGCTGAGTTGTTTCTGCCAACGTATTCTGACTCAATGTAGTGGCGGCCTGTGAATTGTTGAAGGTGAAGAAGACGAGGGCGAGGGTCAAGAATTTGATTGTTTTCATAATGAATACGCTAAGCCCAACTTGGACTTTCGACAAGCGTTGATGCACAATGACTTAAGGATGAAAAAATTATCTTTATTATTCGTAGTGGCATTACTTTCTCATGGGCTAAATGCAGCGGAGCTTAAGGGCGTCACCTATGATGACAGCATGAAAGTTGGTGAAAAAACACTGAACTTGAATGGGCTCGGTATGCGGCTTGCGACGATCTTCAATGTGAAAGTATATGTGGCTGCTTTGTACGTGCCCGAAAAAGCCAATAGCTTTGAGAAAATCGCATCACAAAAGGGCGAAAAGGTTCTGATTATGCACTTTATGCGGGATGTGGGGCGTGAGAAATTGTCTGAAGCTATTATAGACGGCTTTCAGAAGGCTTGTGTTGAAGACGAATGCAAAATGTTTGAAGAGCAAGCAAAGCAGTTCTCTGAACTTCAACCAGAGGTCAAAGATGGGCAAAGGCTCCGTTATGACTTTTCTGCAGAGGGTGTATCGGCAACGTTGGATGATAAAATGCTGGGCAAGGTCGTTGGAGCTGGTTTAGATGCCATCATGCTGCGCGTTTGGGTGGGTGACAATCCTCCCAACAAAGAACTTAAGCAAGGCCTGCTTGGTCTTGAATCTTAACTGTGCGCGGGAAAAAGTGGAGTTAAAGGCGGAGTTTAGGGTTTTGGCACCAACTTTGAAGAGGCCTGGGGATGAAGGTCTGTCCACA
>CAZXHL010000201.1:0-2394 GCA_964640545.1 uncultured Bacteriovorax sp.
CGTGTCGACAGACTGGGTTTGTGTGTTGGTGTTTTTGTTTGCTGGCGCTTGGTCGTCTTCATCACGTACGATGAAGTAGTAGGTGGTGCTTTCGGCAATAGATCCTGTGAGCGTGAGTTCGGTGGGAGGGTTGGCAGGATCGGTCACTGGGTAACTCTGTACGTTGGTATAGTTAAGAATGTTTGTTCCGCCTGTAGTGTTACGATAGACGCGGCGGACAGCGACCTTACCATTGCTGGGAGTCCAAGGCACAGTGAGAACGACTTTGCTGTTGACGATTTGTGCGAAACTCACGCCACTTGTTGTAGGCGCTCCGGCATCATCCAAAGTCTTGGCAAGAGTGTCATTGGAGCCATCCCCCATGCTGCATATATTGGACGAAGAACATGCTTCGACGGCGTAGTGGTACTCCAACTCATCACCAATGCCTGATATGATCGTTTGGGTGCTGGAGGGGCTGTTCACAACTACGCGTTTGATTTTGCCTTGGCTTGTAAGGCTCTGAGTTGTGGAGTTCTCCGTATCGAAATCAGTACTTGTTGGCGCTGATCCGAGTTTGGCAACAACGACATAATTTGCTGTTGGAACTCCATAAGCTACCGGCCATGTGACTCGAACAGAATTGCTGCCCGTCGCACTGATGGAGCTGATTCCTTGAAAGGTCGGTGCGTTCACTACAAGGGTTGAGAGATTCAGAACCTTTGTGCCATACTTGGTGCCATTGCTGAATTGAGCTGTGCAGGAGTAAGAGTAAGACTGACCTTCTAACAGACCCACATCATTGTAAATTCCTCCAACGCCGCTGACGCTTGAAAAAACGCTGATGCCATTTCGTAGGATAGAAACACTTGAAGCTCCTGAAGGCCATTCATAGGAAACTTGAATAGTTTGAGTGTTGACGGCCTCACCGCTTATGCAACCTTGAAAATCACCTGTGGAATTATTGGACGCGACACCTCCACCGGTAAGGGCGGCGTCGTTAATACACGCGGAAAGTGTCAGAGCAATGACGGAAAAGAGTACCGCCTGCGAAGCTCCAAATGTTCTAAGTACTTTATATTTCTCCATGAACGTACCTCAGTCTTTTATGTTAACTGTCTTTTCGGCCCGACGCATAAATAATTGAATTGTTTTTGGGTTAAGACTGAGTAAAGCCTCTTAACAAGAATTTACAAAACTTGTCATAATCTTCCCAATCCTGCCAATATTTTGGAACGGCTAAACATTTTGCAACAGTCTGCCGAAAGTTTTGACATGACCGTTGTGTGTTGGCGCATTTCTGAATTGATGAAAGAGAAGAGCTTCGCAGGCTCCGCTTGTTCGTTGCCTATTCTACTAGTTATCTGCCTTTCACTGGCATCCTGCTCTTCCTCTCAATTCAATATCATCTCCACTCCCGAGGGTGCAGAAATCACTTCTTTGCGAGGTGATGTGCTAGGAAAGACACCTCTTGTGCTCGACGAGGCACAAAAAACAAAACTCGAAGAAGAGGGAATTCTCAATTTTAAAATCAGCTCTGCGGGTTACTTGCCTCGACTCGTCATGATTGATGCTTCATCCACACGAGAAGTTAAAATAAATTTACCCAAATCAGATTCGGAAAGTTTCAAATCTGAATATTCAAGAGATTTCGCCACAGACATTAATAAAATGTTGCGCGACGCCTTTGCCATTCAGCGTCTTGTTTCGGAGAAAAAGAGCGCGGAGGCTCGTACATCACTCAGCAAATTTAGGTCCGAATTCCCCTCGGCGGCATTTGGATATTTTATGTCGGCTCATTTGGCTTTGCTTGAGGGCAAACGAAGTGAGGCTCGGGCGCAACTTTTGAGAGCACAAGCTCTCGATCCCAAGGATTCATCCATCATTCAGGGGCTTCAACTTCTGGGTGAACCCGTTCAGAGGGGAGGCAGTACCCCGTGACCAGACACTTCCTCCTGATTTTGTTTTTGATATCACTTGCTCCTTTCAGCGTTTTTGCGCAGGAAGCGCAAAAAGAAGGCACTTCTATTCGGCCTGATGTTTTAGAAATGTCAGAGCTAGCTGAAAGGCGTATTCGGCAAAGCGTTGTGGATTTGTTGGGGCCAGAGTCGCGCGCCGTGGTGAACGTCTACATTCGATCAAACTTCTCTGTTCCTACTCTTTCTGTAAAAGATGTTCTTCGGCCCAAATCTTTACTTTTGAGTGACTATCTTCCTCCAGCACCGTCTGATCCAGAAGAACTTTTGGAAAAAGGAAGCATCCAGATTTCAGGAGCCGAAGTCAGCATTAGGGTAGAGCAATATGTCGATGCGACGCTGCGCCAAGAGGTCGAGGACATTGCCAAGAATATCCTTAAGGGTGTCAATACCAGCGTAAGCGTAGAGGCTTCTCTTCAAGAACCCGTGGCTCAAGCAA
>CAZXHL010000202.1:0-2333 GCA_964640545.1 uncultured Bacteriovorax sp.
GCTTTAGAGTTCTTAGTTTTCTCAGCAAGGTCTTCAATGGATACGGCCAAAGCGAGAAATTCTCCGAGGGAATCCCAACGTAGGTGGTTTTCTTCAACGACTTGCTCGACGTGCTTTGGAGCTGATCCGCCAGCGCCTGTTTCAAAAAGGCCGCCTCCAGCAAGTAGGGGGACGATGGATAGCATTTTGGCACTTGTGCCAAGTTCAAGAATTGGGAAAAGATCTGTGAGGTAGTCTCTCAAAACGTTGCCCGTTACTGAAATGGTGTCTTTGCCAGCCTTAACTCTTTCGAGTGTGTATTCAGTGGCCTTTACTGGCGAAAGGATTTTGATCTCAAGTCCACTGGTGTCGTGGTCCTTGAGGTAGGTTTCAGTTTTTTTGATGAGGTTCACGTCGTGGGCGCGATTTTCATCGAGCCAGAAAATCGCAGGATTCCCCGTGGCGCGAGCTCTTGTCACTCCAAGTTTGACCCAGTCGCGAATCGCGACATCTTTGGTTTGGCACATGCGCCAGATGTCACCTTCTTCAACCGCATGTTCGAAGATAAGTTTTCCTGAATCGTCAGTAACTTTTACGTGGCCCGCGCTTGCGATTTCAAACGTTTTGTCATGTGATCCGTACTCTTCAGCTTTTTTGGCCATCAGCCCAACGTTAGCAACGTTACCCATGGTGGTTGGATCAAAAGCTCCGTGCTCTCTGCAAAATTCTACGGTTGTTTTGTAGACTCCAGCATAGCTGCGATCAGGAATCGTATATTTTGTGTCACGCAGTTTGCCGTCAGGTCCCCACATCTGGCCAGAGCTACGAATAGCAGCCGGCATGGAAGCATCAATGATAACGTCACTTGGAACGTGAAGATTCGTGATGCCTTTGTCAGAATTGACCATGGCCATTTGAGGTCCGCTTTCTTGAGCGGCTTTGAGATCAGCTAGAATTTCATCTTTTTTCGCGGCATCAAGCTTTTCGATACGGCTGTAGACGTCACCCAGTCCATTGTTAACATTCACACCCAATTCTTCAAAAGTTTTAGAGTGTTTAGAGAAGACGCTTGCGAAGAAAGTTTTAACAGCATGCCCGAACATGATGGGATCGGAAACTTTCATCATCGTGGCTTTGAGGTGGAGCGAGAACAAGATGCCTTGCGCCTTTGCGTCTGCAATTTCTTGCTCATAAAAAGCACATAGCGCCTTGCGGTTCATGACAGAAGCGTCGATGACTTCACCTTCTAGTAGGGCAAGGTCTTTCTTAAGAACGGTTGTCTGCCCGCTCGAGTCAGTATGCTCAATGCTCACTTTGCAATTCGAAGTCATGACAGCTGACTTCTCTGATCCGTAGAAGTCACCACCAACCATATGAGACACATGTGATTTGGAGTCTTTGGACCAAGCGCCCATCGAATGTGGGTTTTTCTTGGCATATTCTTTTACCGGACCAGCAACTCTTCGATCAGAGTTTCCTTCGCGAAGCACCGGGTTAACGGCGCTACCTAAAACTTTAGCGTAGCGAGCTTGAATGGCTTTGTCTTCTTCGGATTTTGCATCACCAGGATAACTGGGAATGTCGTAGCCTTGAGATTGTAGTTCAGTAATGGCTTCAATGAGCTGCGGAATTGAAGCGCTGATGTTCGGAAGTTTGATGATGTTGGCTTCAGGAGTTTTTGCAAGATCACCAAGTTCGCTAAGGGCGTCTGGGATCTTTTGGTCTGCTTTGAGTTTGTCGGGAAAATTTGCGAGGATTCTTCCCGCGAGAGAAATATCTTTGGTTTCTACTTTGATTCCTGCGGTCCTTGTGAAGGCTTCAACGATGGGAAGAAAGGAGAATGTGGCAAGGGCTGGAGCTTCGTCTGTTATGGTGTAGATAATCTTCGTCATTTGAATTCAGAGGGTAGTATAAAACCCCTTAAATTTAAAGACTTGGACTAATTAATTACGGCGATGCCTTAGGGCTTACCCTGCCGCAGAAACCAGCGCTCTTCACGGTCCAAAAGCGAACGAAATTTTGCAGGACATTCGAGTTTAAATTCGAGTATTTCCCCTGTCTGAGGGTGGGGGAAGTTTAGTTCTAACGCGGCCAAGAAAAGCCCTTTGCCTTTGACCGTCTTAGCGTCTGCAATATACTTAAGATCCCCAACAATGGGAAATCCCGCCTCGCTGCAATGGATCCGGAGTTGATGGGTTCGGCCTGTAATGGGACTGAGTTCTAGGAGGCTCAGATGGCCACTTTTTAGGGAGGGGAAGCAACCTAGGACTCTGTATTGGGACTGAGCGCTCTGATTAGCAATATCACCTCGCCATTTTCCAGAAGCTTCAGGGAGTTTGCCATGCACTACCGCC
>CAZXHL010000203.1:0-2329 GCA_964640545.1 uncultured Bacteriovorax sp.
CGATATAACGATTGTAATGATTTTCTTTAGCAACTATCGATTCCACTCTTCCATCCGCCAAAGTCCTTCTAAAAATGAAAGAGATATAACCTTCACTATCCATAACTTGATGAATTTCCCAGGTCGAAAAAGTCTTATGAATGTTAAGGCGCATTTTATCGCGAGCTAATAGCCGAGATTTTCGATTGGTCTTTCGGGAGATCCACGGAATCTGATCGATCACGAGACAAGACGCGATTTGATCTAGACTTAACCCAGTTTTAAAGATCGGCTTGTTGACAACTTTTTCTCGAACAGCCGTTGAACTTCCAACGTCTTCATAAAAAGAAGCACCTGTCGGAGTACCGCCCTTTGGAGAGGTTACAGGTGCGCCCGACCCAGTCTTGCTAGACTTCTTCTGGGGAGTTTGCGCATGGGCAATTCCCGCCACAAAGCACGCCAATATAGAAAGACGGATTCCAACCCTCATAGGTTAAATTGTATCAGAACAAATCACGAAGAACACGGTTGCGAGCCATGAGCCTTTGACGGGCCTTATATTCGCGGTGACGACTTCGACCACCGATAGCATCAACGTAAGACTCTTTATCTAGAATTTGAATCTCGAACGGGTAATAGAAGGTTCTTTTTTCCCTCAAAGTAATAGGAACTTGCTTCAACACTTCGGCCACCCCTTTTTCTTGAATGATCTGAGACTTCAAATCATTCCAAAAAACAAAAGTGGGGTCAGGAGCGACAATTAACTGACGGCATGTGAACTGAATGGCGCGATACCACGAGGAAGAAAATCGATTCTTAATACTCTTCAAAGAGACCTCGGTCTCTTGCTCCATCTTTTTAAGAGACCTCTGAAACAGAGCCTCATCCATCCGATTTTGATCAATTTGGTGGTTGGTATCTTCCACGAAGTTTCTGAAAACCTCCGTAGGAATCAAAGTGTTCATGGACCGTTGAGGGTGAATATTAGTCGCCGACACAAGCCCTGTCTCAAACATGACACGCGTGAGCTGAAAAGCTTCCCACCTAGTATCCGTAACAAAACGAAAACCAATACGATCATAAATGGCTTCAACCATGGTTTTCGGTTTCGACAAAAGCTTAATGAGCGTCGAGTTTCGGTCTTTACGCTCTTTCTTGAGGTAACGAACAAGTTTTACAGATTTTTTTCCGGTGCCGATCGTCCAGCGTCTTTCACCCTCAACAGCTTGAACCAAGGAATCAAACCTATCAAAAATCTGCTCGCGCGCGTATCGGAAATTTTCAAATCTGACGTCGTTATCCAAATGAGAAATGATATGCATCACCCTCAAAATTGCACAGCTCCATCGGCTATTTTCATCCGGCGTTGCCTTAGATGCTTCTTGTAAAAGTTTTAAGATGTCACTTTGATTACAACGAGTGAGAAACGGTTCAGGAATCTGCTCACCAGCATCTAGCAATGCCTCTCTCAGGAAAGAAATGGCTTCAAAATAAATCTTCCAAATCTCTTCTCGCTCCAAAGGCGACTCTGAGTCGTAGCCGTATGATTTGAGAAACTGAGTTGCCTCCTGTTTGGTGCGAACGTTGAGTTTTTGAACGTCGACATATGAGCGACCCTCGGTCGCAGCATTCAAAGCATCCCAATCAAAATTTAATTTATCCAAAATTACCGTTATCCAAAAACTAAAGCGCGACCTGCCACCGAACTACAAAGCTATAGATTACCACGCATCTCCATCATCCGAACCGCGTTTTGAAGACCAATCTTCGTCGTCTTCACTCCACTCATCAGAGTCGTCAAAACTGGTATCACTGTCTTCTTCATCCTCAGGAGCTTCAATTCCAGTGGGATCATCCTTCCACCAAGACGGTGGCCCTTCAGCTTCAATCTCATCATCATCATCGTCGTCTAGATCAAGGCGACCATCATCTTCGACATCATCCTCGTCTTCTTCTACATAACTTTCGAACTCACTGTCGCCGAAAGCTTCATCATCATCATCATCGTCATCCCCGTAGCCCTCACCCTTTGAAGATCCAAAAAGTGACTCTCCATCGTCGTCATCCGAATCATCAAACTTACTCGGCAGAATGTCAGAATCTTCAAGATCTTCTAATTCGACATCAGCGACAGAAGGTTTTGCTTTTTTAGCTGGAACCTTCGAGGTCTTCTTTCCAGCACTCTTTTTTGCTGGAGTGTTTTTAGCAGGCGCCTTAGACTTTGTGCTAACAGCTTTCTTCACAGTTTTTTTCGAAGCAGAAGCAGCCGACGACTTAGAGGCTTTAGCCGAAGCATTAGAGGCTTTAGCCGAAGCATTAGAGGCTTTAGCCGAAGCATTAGAGGCTTTAG
>CAZXHL010000204.1:0-2287 GCA_964640545.1 uncultured Bacteriovorax sp.
GGAGATGGTAAAGTCTGCACAATATGTGCTAAGAATCACCAAGTTACATCACCATGAGGAAGCCATTTAATGATCGCACTTAGTAATTTTTCAAAAGCCTACGGACAGCGAGTCTTGTTTTCTGGAGCTAGTTTTCATCTCAATGCAGGATACAAGGTAGGCCTAGTGGGTCCCAATGGTGCAGGCAAAAGTACCTTGTTCAAGCTCATCACTGGAGAAGAAACCGTCGACTCTGGACATGTCAGTATTCCAGATAAGCTTGTGGTTGGGTATTTCTCGCAAGAAGTCGGAGAAATGGGCGGCCGAACGGCTCTTGAAGAAGTTATGGCAGGTGCAGGACAAGTTTCGAAGCTCGCTGCTGAGATTGCAAACCTTGAAAAGCAACTCGAAGAGAGCGCAGTGAATCCTATTTCTGATGACGACATGGAAAAGCTCTTGGAGCGTTATGGAGATGTTCAGTCAGAATTTCAGGCTAGAGGCGGGTATGAATTAGAAGTTAGCGCTAAGACCAACCTCACGGGCTTGGGTATTGGTCCTGAAGACTTCAACAATCCTGTGGAATCGTTTAGCGGTGGCTGGAAGATGCGTATTGCCCTTGCTCAGATATTGACCATGAAGCCTGATGTTCTTCTTATGGACGAACCCACAAACCATTTGGATGTTGAAAGTATCGAGTGGCTTGAGGAATGGATCAAGGGCTATGAGGCGCCGCTACTTATGACAAGCCATGACCGGGAATTCATGAACCGCATTGTAAATCGTATTGTGGATGTTAGCGGTAAGTCTTTGGTTAACTACACCGGTAATTATGATTACTACGAAAAAGAAAGCGTGATTCGCAGAGAGCAGCTCCTCTCTAGTCACAAGAAGCAGCAAGACATGCTTGCCAAAGAAGAAGAGTTCATCGCTCGCTTTGCTGCGCGGGCTTCGCATGCAGCGCAAGTTCAGTCGCGTGTGAAAAAGCTCGACAAGATTGACCGCATTGAAATCCCTGCAGAAGAGCAGGTCATGCATTTTAATTTCTCCGTCGCGCCTCGAAGTGGAGACGATGTTGTATCATTGAAAGATTTATCCAAAGTTTGGGTAACCGACGATGGGCGCGAGAAGCCGGTGTTTAGTGGAATCACTGGAATGGTGCGTAGGCTGGAAAAAGTGGCAGTCACAGGTGTTAACGGAGCAGGGAAGTCTACTTTACTCAAGGTCATTACCGGTCAAACGGAAGCGACTTCTGGCGAAGCAGTTATTGGTGCGAGTGTAAAAATGGGCTACTTCTCTCAGCATTCTCTAGAAGTTCTCAACCCAAACAACACAATATTTGAAGAGGTGTTTTCCAAGGTTCCCGATCCGTCAATTGGCTTTGTTCGAAACCTTCTTGGAGCTTTCCTCTTTAGTGGGGATGATGTGGAGAAAAAAATCTCTGTCCTGTCTGGCGGGGAAAAGAGCCGAGTTGTGTTGGCCACACTTCTCGCCACTCCACTGAACTTTTTAGTTCTCGACGAGCCTACGAACCATTTGGATATCAAATCTAGAGAAGTTCTCTTAACCGCCCTTCAGGAATTTGAGGGCACATTGATGATTGTGAGCCATGACCGCTTTTTCTTGAGGGCACTAGTGAATCGCGTATTCGAAGTCGATCATGGACAGGTGAGAATCTATGATGGCACTTATGACGAGTATCGCGAACGTCGCAACTAGCTCTTGAGTGCTTCAGCGATCTCAAGGGATCGATTATAGGCAGATTCTAAAGCGTTAGACGTGAGTGTCTCGAGCCCATGGCTTTTATAGGATTTTACAGCTTCAATGGTCACGCCGCCTTTTGATGTTACTTTTGAAATGAGATCTTCTAGAGATTCGTCCTTTTGTGAGTGCATTAATTCTGAACTTCCAATGAAGAGTTGAATGGCGATATGTTTTGCTTGAGCTTCATCGAGACCCCAAGAGACAAGTTTGTCTGCCATGGTCTTGGCAAATAAAAAAACGTAAGCGGGGCCGGAGCCTGAAACTGTTGTGACCTGGTCGAAGGTTGTTTCGTTTGGCATGAGGGCCGTATCTCCACAAGCGGTGAAAAATTCATCAACCAAAGATTTATCCTCTTCGAGAACATCGCTTGAATGCATGATTAGGCTCATGCCTTTGCCAATCAAGGCTGGGGTGTTGGGCATAACTCTTGTAACCCGTTTAGCACCTAATTTTTCTTGAAGAGTTCGGATTGAAGTGGCCGCTAGAATCGAGATGATATGTTTGGAGCTTAGGTCAATCTTCGAATCCTTTAGGGTTCTGGATAAAT
>CAZXHL010000205.1:0-2280 GCA_964640545.1 uncultured Bacteriovorax sp.
TTCAGAATGGCGAATATTCGTCAGGAAGATTTTAAAATGTTCTGATTGAACGCAGTGCTCTCCTTTCGAGGCGTTACGAAGACAATTCGAATGGTTGAGAAATATTTCATGGGTTTCAGAAAAATTGAAACTCGTGAAATATTTCCTGAGAAGTCAGCATTGGCAGGGTTTTGGCAGGGAAAGAGACTTAGAACCGCTTATAACTACTGACAGTAGCCAGAGTTCAGATTTGGACCTGTAATGTTTTTAGGTATTTAGATTTATTGATGGTTACCAATCAGTGTTGCTTTGCTTTTGAAATTCTGGAGCCCGGGAACGTATTTCCTACGTAATCAATGGTTTATAACGGGTTGATAGGTGTTGGTAGGATCTACTTGATCCTTTCAAAAGGAATCGTTTTTCCATCACTGTCTTGAGGCACTTTGATGTTTAAACCATTCATCTGGCCTTTCATATTGATGCCAGCAGAACGAAAATACACATCTGTTGTGCTCAGTTTAGCGTGTCCGACGTTTTCCTTTACGATTCCGAGGGGAACTCCATCAATCAAAGCTAGCGTAATATGCGTTGCTCTTAGCTGATGGTGAGTCACTTCCTTGATCTCGATCTCTCTACAAAACTCACGAAGAACTTTTGCTTGCTGCCCTATTTTCCAACTATTGCAATCAATGTTGATGACAAAATCTGAGGTCGCCTTTAGTTTCATTTTTTTTAAAAATGAAATTAGCGACTCGGGGATTGAGACCACTCGATCGGTCCGACTTTTAAGAACTTCAACAATGCCTTCTCCGGGAATCCATTGTCGCTGTAAGTAAATCAGACCATGTTTCCAGTCGATGTCGTCCCACTTCAGTCCAGCAAGCTCACTTCTACGAAGCCCCAAACTTAGAGTGAGCATCCATATTTCGTAATAGGGATGCATCCGTCGTTTTGCCTCTCCAAGAAGCTTGTTTGTCTCTTCATGAGTAAGAGCCTGTTTGCGTCTTCTTGGAACCTGTCGGGCCTTCATTCCTGTAAAAGGATTCGCCTTTAAGACTCCTAGCTCAACACCATAAGTAAAGACAGTCTTCACAAACTGCAAAATCTCATTTGTCATTAAACGGCTCATGCCTTTCTTTTCCTGCTCATCTAAATAAGCAGTTACAAACTGAGGAGTCACAAGCTCAAGATGACGATTGTTCCAAGCCTCGGTATGACGAGCGTAGCTTTGCTTTTTGCGAATAAGATTGTAGCTAAATCCATTGGGATTTTCTGGCGACCTTTGTCTGGATTCAATGTATCCAAAGTAATGGTCGATCAGGCTCTCCCACAACTTCATGCTCAAGCCTTCGGGCTTTTCTTCACGGCAAGCACTCCATAATTCACGATAAACACGCTCTGCTTTAGGAAGAGAGGTGATACCTCGTTTTCTCTTCTGCGTTCGCTTGCCCGTGTATTTATTTATGGAATCTGCATACACATGGTAGAACGTTTTTTTCACACCAGGTGACACTTCTTTTTCGTATGCGGTTATACCCATTCTTGATCTCCTTCTTTTAAAAGGAAATCGAGATCAGACTTTTTAAATCTCAAACTACGATCAAAGAGCTTATGCGCTTTGATCTTGCCCTGATATACCCAGTTTCTAATCTGAGCAGGGCTTGTCCTTAGGTATTCCGCAGCTTCACTTGTTTTCAACCACGATATTTCAAAGATCAACTTCTCTGACGAAGCTAGTTGATTTGTATTATTTCCTCTACTGAAAGATTTCATCTCTTTCATCGAGCACCTCCCTGAGTCAAGACAGCGAAATTCCTAAACAAAAAGCCCATGCATGGAGGAATGCCCCTGGAGGGAATCTGCACTTGACCACTTACCCCAGATTGGGGTAAAATAGTCCAAGTGATCAAGCATGTTGAGTTTAGCCGTGACGCTGAAAAAGATTTAAAAAAGTTACCTGAGCACATAGTTAAAAAACTCCTGTTGTGGGTAAATTTGGTATCTAAGCTTGGTCTTGAAAACGCTCGTAAGACGCCTAGTTTTCATGACGAGCCACTTCGCGGAAAGCGAAAAGGCCAACGTTCGATTAGACTTAATAAGGCGTATCGAGCGATTTATGTAATTAGAAAAGAAGAAATTGAATTTGTTTTGATTGAGGAGGTCAACAAACATGAGTACTGAAAAACAGAGTTCCAGAACACATCGAAGTGCCAAAGATGTTCTTGAGAATATGCTTGGTGGCCCACTAAGTTTTGGTGACGCCTTAAGGTCTGAAAGACTTTGCGAAGAAATGACCCTCAA
>CAZXHL010000206.1:0-2263 GCA_964640545.1 uncultured Bacteriovorax sp.
GCTGCCGTAGAGAAAGTCTGACTCTTCTTAGAAGGGATGGTCGTGTTTTTCTCGATAAGCTTAGTGGTCACGCCGCCAAGAGTTTCGATACCCAAAGAAAGTGGAGTCACATCGAGAAGTAGAACGTCTTTGACGTCGCCTCTCAACACACCACCTTGAATCGCAGCACCAAGCGCCACAACTTCATCAGGGTTCACGCCTTTAGAAGCATCTTTTCCGAAGATCGCTTTTACTTTTTCTTGAACTTTAGGCATACGAGTCATACCACCAACCAAGATCACTTCGTTGATATCGCTCGCCTTAAGACCTGCGTCTTTCAAAGCCATCTCACATGGGCCCACAAGGCGCTGAATGAGGTCGTCAACAATTTGCTCGAACTTTGAACGAGTTAACTTCACGTTCAAATGTTTCGGTCCGCTGGCATCAGCAGTAATGAAAGGGATATTGATATCAGTCTCAGCAGACTCAGAAAGAATGTGCTTGGCTTTTTCGGCCTCAGACTTCAAACGCTGCAAAGAGAACTTGTCTTGGCGAAGGTCGATTCCGTCAGATTTTTTAAACTCATCAGCAAGCCATTCTACGATGCGAAGATCGAAATCTTCACCACCAAGGAAAGTATCGCCGTTAGTTGCTTTTACCTCGAAGACACCATCGCCGAGCTCTAGAACTGAAACGTCGAAGGTTCCACCACCAAGGTCGAAGACTGCAATCGTGCGATCACCCTTTTTGTCCATTCCGTAAGCAAGGGCAGCAGCCGTAGGCTCGTTGATGATACGTTGAACGTTGAGACCTGCGATTTTACCCGCGTCTTTAGTCGCCTGACGTTGAGCATCGTTGAAGTAAGCAGGAACCGTGATGACCGCGTCAGTCACAGGCTCGCCAAGGTAGTCTTCAGCGGACTTCTTCATTTTTTGAAGAATGAAAGCTGAAACTTCTTGAGCGCTGTATTTCTTGTCGCCAACCTGAACCCAAGCGTCGCCGTTATCAGCAGCCACGATCGCGTAAGGAAGAATTTTTACAGCTTTTTGAACTTCAGCGCTGTCGAACTTGCTACCGATCAAACGCTTAACAGCGAAGATAGTTTTGTCTGGGTTTTGGACCGCTTGGTTCTTGGCGATTTGACCGACAAGCTTTTCGCCTTTGTCGTTGATCGCGACAATAGAAGGAGTTGTGCGTGCGCCTTCGCTGTTGGGGATGACTTTTGCGTCTCCCCCTTCGAGGACAGATACACAAGAGTTTGTAGTTCCTAAGTCAATTCCGATAATTTTTCCCATAATGTTTTATTCTCCTAATTCTTATAAGCTTTAAGCTTTTGTAACTTTATTAACGATGACTCTTGCTGGACGAATCACTCGTCCATGCAAAGTAAAACCTTTTTGAAATTCTGACGTCACAACACCATCATCGAAATTCTCATCCGCACTTTGGCCCATAGCCTCGTGCATAGAAGGATCGAAAGGTTTGCCCTCTGATTCGACTGTTTTCACACCGAGACGATCGAGTGTTTGCTGAAAATGAACCAATGTCATATCCACACCCTTAAGCAAATTAGCAACGATCCCGTCGCCTTCGCCCTTAGCTTCTTCTTTCTTTTCACTGTCGCGAATCGACTTCAAAGCCAAATCCAAATTATCAAACACAGGCAAAATGCCTTTGATCAATTCCTCGTTCGCCATCTTGATGAGCTCGCCTCGTTCACGAACAAAACGCTTCTTCATGTTTTCCATCTCAGCGGCAAGGTAGGTCACCTTTTCGCGCCACTCGTCGAGAGGATCCTTTTCGGGCTCTGCAGTTTCTTGACCTTCAGCATCCGTTTGCTGAGCAGCCTTTAATTCTTCAGAAGCCGCCGTTTTAGCTTCAGTCGCAACATTTGAATCTTGGTTATCTGCTGAGTTTTGGTCTTTGTTTTGGTCCGTGTTTGTATCCGTATCACTCATTTACCTAAATGTGGGGTCGATACGCTCAGGGTCAAGGTTTTGGAGGTCACTTTTCTTGAGATCTGCGAACAAATCAAGGAGAAGCGAGTCCAGAATGCGAAGGCCGCGTGGGCTAACTCTGTAGGATTCTTCTGTTTTTTCTACTAGGCCCTTAGAGATATAGGGGGCAAAAAAATCTTCTATTTTTATGGGCAGGCCTGCGAACCTTTGAGCTGAGATGCCCTTTTTGAGCCTCAGGCCCATCATCAACATCTCCTCAAAATGCTCCAAAACACTCCTCGGCGTGAGGGTTCCGAGACCGGGATTTTTGGCGAGAGACAAGGCAG
>CAZXHL010000207.1:0-2211 GCA_964640545.1 uncultured Bacteriovorax sp.
CCATGGGCGGTCGCAGGATCCCAAGAGCTGTCGTCGATGCCATTCATGATTCCAAGCATTCTATGATGCTTGCGTTTTTTCTGAGCCATGCCCGCGAGGTCTTTGGAGAAACGTTCTTGTTCCACTTCTCCAGCATAAGTCTTGGAAACGGCATAGGCGACATCCGACAATTCAAACCCGGCTTTGAAGGGGCTGACGTTGCCGTGATACTCGAAACCATCTGGGGTGAAGTCACGAGCAGGAAGTCCTAAGAATTGAACCATAGATCCAGGCATGGGTTCTGTGTAACCCATGTTGTGAACGGCGAAGACCATTTTGGGGGTCTGCCTGCCTTCACGCCTCGCTTGCTGAATGAAGGGGGCCACAAATCCTGTATGCCACTCGTTGAGAACCACGACGTCATAATTGGAGGAAAGAATGTGCTCCGCTACGGCTTTGCCCCAGGCACCGAAAGCTTCGCCTTTGATGTTGGCAGGGCCATAGATTTTTTTGCCGTTGCCCGTAATGTTGCCAAAATAGTTTTGGTCGCCGCCGTGTTGATGCGCAAAGAGCAGGGACTTTACTTTTGATTTGGGGTTGGTGTGTTGCCATAGGAGAAATTCAGATTCCTTATGGGGGGATCCATCGTGATAGTCGAGAGGCACTTTGATCCGAGCGTTCGTATCTTTTAAGTTCTTTTGGATGTCTTTGTTCTCAAGAGCCGTCGCGTAGCCAGGAGCGAGAACCGTGACCTCCATATCGGGTTGGGCGTTCATGGATTTGGCCGCACCTTCAACGGCGTGACCTAGTCCACCGGAGTAGTGAAAATCAGAATGCTCAGCGGAAACCATCGCGATTTTGAGTTTTGCAGCAGCGAGGCTGATGGGGCTTGAAAAGCTTAAGCAGAGACTAAGGGTTATAAAACTCAGGGTGAATTGAAAAAACTTTCTATAGAATCCCATGCTTAAGTCTCATCGGTGCCCTGACCTGAAGACCTAAGCCTGGCGCAACGCGTTGCATAATGTTTTTGGCAGGCGCCATGAGCGTGAGGTAGAGCAGGTCTACAAATGGCAGAGCGCACAAGGCAGAACCCCCAGAAGAAATTCCGCATCGAGAAGATCAAGAGTGAGCACCAAACCCCGGGACCTCACAGTTGTATTCTTGTGCTCGATGGATTGAAGCCACATTTTAATGTGGCCAAGATTTTCAGGAGTGCCCAAGCGTTGGGTTGTCAGGAAGTCTTTCTTATAAACATTCCATTTTTCGATCCTTATCCTGCGAAAGGGGCTTTTAAGCAGACCAAATCACGAAGTTTTGAAACTTTCGCCGAGGCCTATGAGGTCTTGAGGGCTGAGGGATTTGAAATATTTGTGATGGATCCTAGAGCTGAGGAGAGATTGGGAATGATAGCTCTACCAAAGAAAACAGCCTTTGTTGTAGGGCACGAAGAATTTGGATTGAGCATAGATCCAAAAGAATTTCCTGAGCTTCGTTCCTTAAAAATTGATCAATTTGGCCTCGTTCAGAGCATGAATGTGTCGATCGCGGCATCACTCGCTGCGTTTGAATACAATCGTCAGCATGTTTTGCCTTCAACTCATGTTGAATCATTGGAAGCCTCGTTATAAGAAGGTAGGAGTCTATGAAGCATCTCGTATTTGCCACACTCGTAATGATGACATTTTCACTTTCCACTTCTGTCTCTGCTTTGGAGCCCGACAAGTTGATGGGCCAAGGACTCTATGAGCAAAACGGCGGCAACTCGTGCATGTTTTGTCACGGGATTAGTGGTGAAGGTGGAAATGTTGCCGCCGCTGCAAAGCTCGCCGAGCCAAAGACTTGGAAAACTTATGCCGCTCTTGGTGGCGATGCTGAATATAAAAAAGACCCTAAAGCCTTTGTGGAGAAAATGGGTAAGGCTATTGCGTCTTTGATTCAGAATGGCGCCATTCGCCACAACGCCTCTTATAAAGAAGAGGGGTTCAATTGGGACAAAATCAAAAAGTTTGATGCTCAGATGATGGGTATTTCTGGCGCTGCAAGTATGGCTTGGATCAAGAAGTATAAAAATCGCGGGATGACTCCCGAGATTGCGTCCAAAGGTGTGTGGCTCTATTTTGTTGAACTCGACAAACAAGGTGTGTTGAAACTGTAGTCTGCAGTCGGGCTGGAAGTCGCATGGGAAGAGAGTCGACATGAGCAAGTCTGATAAATCTTGCATTTTTGTTTGTT
>CAZXHL010000208.1:0-2186 GCA_964640545.1 uncultured Bacteriovorax sp.
GACTTTGAAAGACTCGAAGCCAAGCAAGCGCATTGGCTTTTGTCCATTGCTCGAAAGCCTCGCTCGAAGGTTGTTGAAGTCAGTGTATTTGATCTACTCGGATCTCGTTTGCACGCGGGAGAAATCGACGAGCCACAGTCTCTGCAAGATTTGCTACGCAGGCTCCAGCCCAAAGAAGTTCTTGTTGAAACCACGTGGTTTTCCGATCCCAAAGCTCTCAAAGAATGGGGCTTCGAGGGAGAGCTTGAAGAATCTACTTTGTCCTCTAGTGCCAATGGTCTTCGCAATTGCCACTGGACGCCGTGGGGCACTAACGATGCACGCAAAAATTTAGAAGAATACCTCGCCTACACTCAGCGTAAGAGTATCGATGAACTCGCGAAGTGGCTGCCTGATGCGAAGGGGTTGAATCTACTGAGCGGTGAGAAAAACGAAAGCTACGCCCATATTCCGCAAAGCGTGCTTGAGCAATGGGCCGTGTTCCCAGAGCTCTTTGAGCTATTGGATGGTTGCGGAAGTGTTGTGGGCTCCAGGCGACTCAAGCAAATTCTATCAAGGCCTCTGCAATCCACGACAAGAATTCTCACACGGCAAAAAATTCTTAGTGACCATCTCGACACCGAAACTTTCATCTCCGAATCCAAAAATGTCTATGACTTCGAAAGGCTTCTCGGACGATTCCGCTTGGGCGTGGCTTCTAGCTTAGAATTGTTGAGATTCCGTTCATCACTTAAGGCCTCAATCGTCGCCTTAGAAAATGTCGATCTTGCACGCCAAGATTGGCAACAGTTTCTGAAAGACGAAAATCTTGAAGCGGCAGATAAGACCTTACCCGCAGTGAAAGAATTATTCACACGACTCGATGCTACTCTCGGAGAAGATTTCGAGCTCAAAAAAGGAATGCTCAGTGTAGACCTGATCCGTCCAGGGTTTGACGTCGAGTTCGATCGTCTGAAGGCACTCGACAATGATGGTGCTGAATGGCTCGACGGGTATCAGCAAAAGCTTCGTGATGAGTTAAAGATCCCCACTTTGAAAGTGCGCTCTAATAGAGTCTTTGGCTACTACATTGAAGTCACGAAAACTCACGCATCAAAAATGCCAAGCACTTTTGAGCGCAAGCAGACGACGGTGAATGGAGAGAGATTTACTTCTGAGGAGCTTCGTGATCGCGAACGAGAAATTCTTTCCGCAAGTGCCAAACTCGAGGCTAGGGCGAAGATCCTTCTTGAGACTCTCTGCGAAGACATTCGCAAGCTGGATTCCACACTCAAAACTTTCGTAGAGTTGTTCGGTTGGGTTGATGCCTTTGCTGGATTTTTGAAATCTCTCAAGAAGCTCAAGGCCCTCGGCAGTTGGGTGTGGCCTGAAGTCAAAGGAGCAGACTCTGAAGCTTTCTTCGAAATTGTTGAAGCTCGGCATCCCATCCTTGAGGCTTACTACGGTGACTTTATTCCCAATTCACTTTCACTTCATTCCTCTAGCGATTCTTTGATGCTTCTTACCGGTCCTAACATGGCAGGTAAGTCGACGTTGATGAGGCAAAGCGGACTTTGCTTACTCTTGGGACAATGTGGCTTCCCGGTTCCTGCTGAGCAAATGAGTTTCACTCCTTGCTCTGGGTTCTACTCGAGGATGGGGGCTAGCGATCGCATCTTAGCAGGTGAATCCACCTTCATGCTCGAGATGAAAGAGACAGCCAGTATTCTTCGAGAGGCTGACTCCAGAAGTTTTGTGTTGATCGATGAGATTGGGCGAGGCACGTCCACGACAGACGGACTTGCGATTGCAAGAGCCGTCTTAGAGCACATGCATGAGCACACGAGAGCTTTGTGCGTTTTTGCCACTCACTACCACGAACTTTCCGAAGACGCTTCACGCTTGAAGCATGCTTTCAATGCGAGCATGGGGATTAGAGAATGGAAGGGCTCGCTTGTGTTTCTTCGTAAGTTAGTGAGAGAGGCTGCGCAGTCTAGTTATGGTTTGTATGTGGCCAAGCTTGCGGGGCTACCTCGAAGCGTTTTGGCTCATGCTAAGAAAGAACATCAGAGGCTCTTGGACCTCGAGGCGCGCAAGCAAAGCACGACCGTTTCTGAAAATCAGATGGATCTTTTCTCGGCTGGATCTGCGGTGGTTGTTGAGGGAGAAGGCGAGCTTTGCCATGACCACTCAGAAAGCCTCGCCGA
>CAZXHL010000209.1:0-2139 GCA_964640545.1 uncultured Bacteriovorax sp.
TTCGACTGAATCTAAATATTTAAAATGACTTAGAAAGGCCCTTAAGCTGGACCTGCCCTTACAACACTTAAGCGCGCACAGTTTAATTATACACTTACGCCAAAGTCGCGAAGAGCATCATTAAGCGAAGTCTTTTTATCTGTGGATTCTTTGCGGCGACCAATGATGAGCGCAACAGGAATCTGGAACTTTCCGCCCGGGAATTCTTTTTCACGAGTTCCTGGTATGACGACAGCGTTCTCAGGAATTTCGCCTTTGTATTCTGTCGCTTCGGGCACACTCACATCAATGATACGAGTGGATGCCGTCAGAACCACATTCGCTCCAAGCACGGCGCCTTTTCGCACGCGAATGCCCTCTACGACGATACATCTCGACCCCAAAAAAGCATCGTCTTCAATAACCACTGGTGCTGCTTGAGCTGGCTCAAGAACTCCGCCGATTCCAACACCACCACTGAGGTGAACACGTTTACCAATTTGCGCACACGAACCCACCGTAGCCCAAGTATCGACCATGGTGCCTTCATCAACATAGGCCCCAATATTCACAAAGCTTGGCATTAAGATTGTGCCTGGAGCAACGTAAGCCCCAAAACGAGCTACAGCTCCTGGAACAACACGCACTCCGTTTAATTGTTCATGATTCTTCAATGGAATTTTGTCATTGTATTGGAAGGGGCCGGCGCCACTCATTTCCATTTTAGAAATGGGGAAATAAAGCAAGATGGCTTTCTTAACCCAATCATTAACCTTCACCTCACCATCGATCACTTCGGCCACACGCAAACGACCATCATCAACGGCCGCGACCACACCGCGAATGGTTTTGGCTGCATCTTCATTGAGCTTGGACCTGTCTTCAAAAATCGTTTCTATGAGTTCTCTGCAAACGGTATCTAGGGCTTCTTTATCAAATTTCATTTTATCAATTCCTTATAGGCTTCGACTTCTTAGCCGAGTGTTTCATTTTCAGCGGCAAACATCAATCCCGCGAGCAATCCTTCAGCATGCTCTTTCCAAATGGTCTCATGAGTGGAATCCCTTTGAATTTCCAAAGTAATGGTAGGAATCTTCCTCTCCCACCCCGCCCAAGTTCCGAAGGAACCAGGAGTAGGATAACCAATATCATCATCAATCACATACTTATTTACAGCAGCCATCGCTTCCGCAAGTTTCTGACAAGGTCCGTTGTAGTTAATCATCGGATTCCAAGAGTGCATCGTAAAGATGGCTCGAGGTTTGAGGTCTTCTACAATTTTTATAATTTCTTTGGTTTCAATTTCCGAACCTGCAGACGGTCCCGGTTGGTAGCGCTCTTTTCTGGCGACAGGATCCCAGTCTTTCGTTGGCATGTTGCGATTCAAATCCACACCATTGCCATTCGTGCGAGTCTTCGCCTCACAACCATCTGGATTCAAGCGAGGGATCACCCACAAATTCGCCTTCCCATCCAAGGCCTTGTATTTCTCTGTTCGAAGAAACTCTTCCACCAAGAAAAACCCTTCGTATTCATCCCCATGAACTCCACCAATGAGAAGCAAATTCACAGGCCCCCTAGTGACCTGAAGCATTTCAATAGGTCGTCCCCCTGAAGTGGGACCATAAGTGCGGTATTCGTGAGATTGATGATCTTTAAACATAGAACTTCCTTTTCAGACTTCGTTAGATACGCCTTGGACATCTAAGAACTGAACTCCCCAAGCTTCAAGCTCTCCCACCAGTTTTAATGAAACCCAATAAGCAGTCCCCCTCCACACACGCATTAATGCGCCGCGTTACAGCTGTTCCTCCCGCTGGCAAGCGAAAACTCCTTGCGTAGTTCGGCGCAAAATGTCTATAACGCCATCGAAGCTCTCAAGGAGGAGAATGTAATGACAACTGCTACAAAAAGATTCGTCCCTAATTTCTTGGTTCAACTATTAGTCTTGGGTGCCATTTTGGCCAGCTACCAAGTTTTCGCAAACAGCGAGTTTGATTCTGAAACTGGTGAACTAATTGCTCCTGAACTTGTCTTGGTTCGTGAAGACGTTGACGGCAACCGCACTGTGTTGAGTGTTGAAGAAGTTCCTCAAACCCTCGAAACTGATGCTGACAAAATCGCTTTGATCGAGCGCACTGAAGAAGCTGGCGTTGTGAT
>CAZXHL010000210.1:0-2052 GCA_964640545.1 uncultured Bacteriovorax sp.
TTCTTGCAACTTTGCGAGGGGTTTCGAGGACGACTTCATACGGCACCCAAGCCCCGAGGACCGTGCCAGAGATTCCCGTCTTATAGAATGAACCAATGTATTTCTCTCCAGTCTGATTCCAAAAAGGAAACTGCTCGCTGCTGACACTTGTAAAGCTGAGCCTCGAGAGGATTTCGCGAGGAAGTCCTGAGCCCCCCGCCATCGCTGATGTTGAGAGTTTCATATTGCTCGATTCTAGGAAGATTTGTCCCTGGTCATCGAACAAAGCAATTTCTTCAAGCCCTTCAGACTTCATCAAATTGCTCAGAGTCTCGCTATTAAAGTAGATCGCAATGAGGAAGTCATCGCCCACTCGTTTGCTCAATTGAAAAATCGCTTGCGACTTTCTCTGAAGGACAAAACTCTCTGGGGAGCTTGCCATCGACTCAATGATCTCTTCAGAAAAACTTGGAGTGAGCTTAGCGACGATATCCGCGTTGCCTTCGCTAAAGAGTTCTTGATCCATCGCTAGGCTTGGCCACTTCAAAACTTTCAAAGCCTCTAGCCCCGATGATTCTGAAATCTGTTGTGTCTTCAGGCTCAACTCACTCTTATCAACTAAACGCTGAAAGGCGAGCTTGAGTCTCTCACCGCGCGACTCGAGGTTACGCTGCAGCGACCATGAAACGAAGGATTCTGATTCTTGAATCTGCAGTTGAGTCGCCATGTAGACGATCCCGCCGAGCCCCAGTATAAACACACCAGACACAGCTACCATCAGCTTGTGCCTTATGCTTCGCGTTACAAATCCAAATATCATTTCACATATTCATCGGAAGAAATAGCGATAGACCTTTAGCTATAGATGCAAATACCGAAAAGAAAGTATGTCCTCCGAACGCGAACCCTCCAGATGGCAATACAGCAACGATTGGCTGTTTGTGGTGGGTTGTTTCTGTGTGGCCCTAAGCTGCGCTGGATGGCTACTCTATCGCCTCGACAAACACGCGGACTCGGGAGATCGCAGCGGTGAGACAGCCCTCGGCCTCATCAAACAAAGTAGCTCCACAGTAAAACTTCGAAGCAGCAAAAGCTTTCTTTGGAATGAGGCCTCGCGGCAATCAAAAGTCTATTCACAAGATAGCGTCCAAACAGGACGAAGCTCTACAGCCTACATCGAATTCTCTGACGGAGAATCTCTCCAGATGGGACCAGAGAGTTTGGTTTTCCTCAGCAGCGACAAAGGCGAGCTCAACCTCGACATTGCAGCTGGTGATCTCTACCTCGCTGGCCAATTCAAAGCCAAGCTCGGCGGCAAGACCATCGCCTCCACCTCAGACAATGCGAAAGTCAGCATCTCCTCCTCGAAAGATGGACAGATTCGCGTGGAGACTCAAGGCGGAGACATTGAAATCCAAGAAAATGGCGAATCACAAAAACTAGAAAAGGGACAAGTCATTCAAGGCGCGCTCCAAGGCGAAACGAAAATCACAGAGGTGTATTACAATTTTTTAAGTCCTCAGCCTTTTGAAGAATTCAGAGCCGAAGCTTCCGAGCAAAATATTTTATTCTCCGCCGCTGAAATCGCGAGTGAAATTCCAGAGGCGATCCTTGAAATTTCACAGAGCAAAGACTTCAAAAAATCAAAAAACTTTGATTGGCTCGACCCCAGAGAAACTCTGCCTGTCAGCTTAGAAGATGGCCTTTGGTTGGCGCGCATCAAAAGCAAATCTACAGGCGAGGTGATTTCTGGCATCCAAAGTTTCAAAACAACAAAACTCCCCTCTCTCGCATGGCGAGACATTGGCGGCCGCTCTTCACTACTTGTCACGGCTCGAAGTAGCGACATCCAATACTCAATTGCCTGGAAGGACATTCCGAAAGTTCATCGCTACAGGCTGTCCCTTCTTAAAGAAGACGGCACTACAGAATACTCCGTTGAGACTTTAAAGAATTACCTCACTCGTGATGAGAATTTTACAAAGCATTTGAAAAGTTCTTGGTGGGCGTCTGAGCAAAATTCACAGAACAGGCGCCCTGCTTCGGAAGCGGCGGCCAAAGAATGGCACGTGC
>CAZXHL010000211.1:0-1893 GCA_964640545.1 uncultured Bacteriovorax sp.
AGTGTATGGGCTCGAAATACAACGAAAAAACCCTCTGATCTTATGACCAGAGGGTTCTAAACTTGAATGAATTGTAAAACGGCTTAGCGGTTCTTTTTGGCTTTAGGAGCGCGTTTTGAACGACCAGTAGAAACTGGAGGCTTAGCTTTGATTTCTGCCATTACTTTGGCGACGCCTTTTTTCTGGATTGTGCGGATCGCGCTAGTAGATACGCGAAGAGTCACCCACTCGTTAGTCTCCTCATTGAAGAAGCGTTTCTTCTTCAAATTAGGAATCTGCCGCATTTTTGTTTTGCGGTTTGAGTGAGATACATTGTGCCCTGTGAGAGGCCTTTTTCCAGTTACTTCGCATACTCGTGACATAAGGTCCTCTTCTATGCTCAATATTTCAGGAACTTTCAATGGAAAAGTGTGTGTCTTAGAGAAAAAGCCCCCAGAAAAGAGAATGACCTGGTGCTCACTTCAGGGTTTTGAGGATTTTCTGGGTCAAAGTGGTCAAATGCAGTCCGGAGCCCTCAGCCTGCGTAGCTTTAAAACTTTTTCCATTGCCCCGCCCCCTCTTGCTTCCAAGTTTTGCCGTGGGCAGCACAATCACCCGATATTTATGGTGGGTGATGGAATGATTCACCACAGATAGGTCCTTGTTTTTGTTTAATATTTGATGAAACTCTCGGGGGCTTAAGTCTTTAAGCGGCAGCTCCCACTGACCCTGAAGCCTTTGGCCTTTTGGAATCTGGACGACCCGCACATGAGAAGGATTTAATTCTGCAGCCTGGAATACTTCTATAACTTCGCGCCTTTTTTTGGCCAGAGGCCAAAGCGCCACCTTTTTTTTCTGAAGTGCCACGCAAGACTTCGAAAGCGGACAAAGCTCGCACAATGCTGACGCCTTGGGTTTGCAGACGAGGGCCCCAAGCTCCATTAAAGACTGCGTGAAAATTGAAGCATCTTGAGGCCGAATCCCTGAAAGTGTTTCACGAAAAAGCTCCTCGATCTTGGACCTGTCCTTCGAGTTATTGAGGGGATCTTTGATGCCAAAGAATCTCGCGCCTACACGAAGCACATTGCCATCAACGGCCAAAGCTTTCTTTCCTAGTCCGATCGAAAGCACTGCCGCCGCCGTATAGGGCCCCACCCCGGGCAAGGCCCTCATCTCATCTTCTGTCTGAGGCCAAGCCGGAAGTTCACTCAAGATCTTCGCGGTCTTTAAAATGTTTCGTGCTCGAGAATAATAACCAAGTCCCGCCCATAACTTCAAAACGTCCTCTTCACTGGCCTTCGCGAGCGAGGAAAGCGTCGGAAAAGTTTTCATCCATCTCTCGTAGTATGGAATGACAGTCTTCATAACGGACTGCTGCGACATCATCTCCGAAATCCAAACTCCGTAAGGATCAACTTTACCCTTTCTCCACGGCAAAGCACGCGCGCCCTTGCGAAACCATTGTTTCAATTCGGGCCAATGACCCAAAAAGATTTCTGCATTGGAGGAAATGACTTTCATAGTGGAGTGCTAAGAGCTTTAATAGAACAAAGGGTCCGTTGTAAAATGACGTTTATATCTTACAAGCACAAATTAACTCCCCACAAAAGTTCAGCCTCCGCGCACAAGTCCTGGGATGTATCGAACCTTCTACTCTCTTACAACACAGGCTTCGACGTGGAGTTCGGCGTCACATCACCCGGCAAAGAAGGCTTGGACCTCAAAGATTCTTTCTTTGAGTATTCGAAGACTGCAGATCTTTGGCAGGGAAGCTGTTTTGAGCTCTTCATCAAGATTGACGAAAAATATTGGGAATGGAATTTCACTCCAAGCGGGAGATCACATCATTACTTTTTTGAAGGATGGAGAAACAGAATCTCTTCAAGCGTTGGAGGTGCAGTGATCACTGGCGAT
>CAZXHL010000212.1:0-1893 GCA_964640545.1 uncultured Bacteriovorax sp.
TTCAATAATTGGAGCTGGGTTAATGTTGGGGGTTAAGCTGGTGTCTTCCTCGGATTCCAAAGGAGAAAAGGTTTCCAAGGAGAGATACCAATACGGATTGTTTTCACGGTATTTGAAGGTTTCAAAGCCTTCTTGAAGAAGGCAGTCAGGACAGAAGAGTTCATCTTCACTCCAGATACAGTGAGAACGTCCGCAGCGTGGACATGCCATTGCTATAGTCACGACACGATCACCTCCTTTCCGAATGCAATGACTTGTTCGATTAGGGATTGGTGGGCTGTGAGAAATACAAGAAATCCAAAAGAGAGCATCCCAAGACGGCGCAGTTCCATGCTTTCAGCGCGCTTGATTTCCATTTGAATCTCGCGCTCGAAAGCAGCAACACGTTCTTCGTGACTTGGACGATCCATTTCGGTAGTCTCATTCTTGATCGAGTGAGAGCTGTGGTTCTTCCCCTTGAATAGGTTCTTGATTGTGAGGCCAAGAGAGCGTTTGGTTGTAATAGTTTTCATTTCATATTCCCTTCATGGAGAGTTGTTTTGCCCGTCTGGGGCGCTCTCTTGGGGTATAAAATGCGATTAGGATGCCAGCCCTAAATAGGTGTAAGTAGGTTTACTCTTGATTGAATCATTACCAATTTGGTAACGCAGCTACCAGATTGGTAATGGGATCACCAAATTGGTAATTTTAGCAGTATGGGGAGGAAGCTTTGCTTACGAGGTAAACTCGATGTTGAGGGCGAGCACTTTTCTCTTAAGGCTCATGTAGGGAGTCCCGAGCACCTTTTGAAGTTCTCCTATGTTCCTACAGCCATTCTTTTCTATTGTAGAGAGAAGGTACTGCCTTTCGAGGCTTTCTAAGAGCTGAGAGAGTGAAGTTCCTTTGTGCAGAGTTAGGTCGACAAGTGACTTAATGATGTCTGCGCTCTGATCGGACTCTACAGCCTCGTCGATCTTAACGCTTTTATCTCTTAGGACTGGAAGATTTCTCAAGGTTTCAACGCTAATGATCGGAGTCTTGGAGTGATGAATCGCGGATTTGATAACAGCCAGATAGCTTCGTATGTTTTCAGGCCAGGCTAATGTTTTAAGATAGGCGATACTTTCAGAAGAAAAGGTCTTATTTTGTTCTTCGTTTTGCTTCAATACTAGGTCGATGAGCAATTCAAAATCTTCAGCTCTTTGACTTAGGCTGGGAATGCTTAGATATTCATTGTTGAGACGTGCAACAAAGTCTTTCATCAACTGCCCAGATTCTTTGGCGACAGAAGGTGCGACGTTGAGAGCGGATATGATTCGGCACTGAAATTCGTGAATTTGAGTAGAGCCTACAGGACGAAAATTTCTCTCCTGAATAGCGCGCATAACGGCTTTTTGAAATCGAGGTGAGGCATTCTGAATTTCGTCGAAAAATAAATCCCCGCCATTGGCTTGAGAAAGTAGCCCTTCCTTGTTTGCTGTCGCACCTGTAAAAGAGCCTTTCATGTGACCAAAGAGTTCACTCTCGATCAGGTCTTCAGGGATGGCTCCACAGTTTACGGCTATAAAAGGGCGGTCTTTTTGTTTTAGCTCAAATGCAGCGTTTGCATGAATACGACGAGCTGACAGTTCTTTGCCTGTTCCAGTTTCGCCATAGATCATTATATTGAGTTCGCAATTAACTTGATCCAATCGACTGAGATATTCCTGCATTTTGGGTGATTGAGTATAGATGGTTTTCTCTGAGGGAAGTAGGCGTTGATCTCTATGAAGTTTGCTTTTGAGAGAAAAAAGGGCCATTCGGAATAACTCATTATCGGTAAAGTCGTCTCGTGAGAAAAATTTAGTTATGGCATCGTTGTTTTCGGCCTTTCTTAGGTTCTCAAAGTTAGGGAAGGAAGAAACAATTACGATG
>CAZXHL010000213.1:0-1827 GCA_964640545.1 uncultured Bacteriovorax sp.
GAAGAATTAGAATGGTGTGTCTTGTTGACGATTCTCAGCTTCGATTTTTGCGGCACCAACAGGGCGCACGCTTTCCATCACGTAAAGACGAAGATTGGGAAACATATTCAGCTTGAGACTAAGACCGTTGGTTCCAGTTGTTAGAGGAAAAGCCACACCAACCTTTTGCCAGTATGTCGCCCCATTCTTTGCGTCTTCCTTGACCATCACATCAAAAACTTTCACAGATTGTTCAGAATTTTCATTTTGATAGGCTTTGTTCATTTTTAGATTCCTTTCGCTATCAAGATGCAGGTCCCAGTTCTCGTAATTTGCTGGGATGCCCTCGATATATTCGCCAAGTGTTTCCATTAAAAATTCAGAATCTTCGGAGGAGGCCCCATCTTTGGCGGTGAGATGGACGCCTCCTCCTGAAGAATCGCGCTTCGGCAAAATTTCGTGGTAAAGGCAATGTGGGCAAAGGAGATCAACCCTAGTTACTTCACACGTAAACCTTCCGCAGCATGGGCATTCGATCAGTTCTCCATCATAAAATTCCAACATGGCGAAACCGTAGTTCGTTGAGTTCTTGCTTTCGCACCTCTAATTGCAGACGCAGTTCTCGAAGCTCTTTTACGAGAGACTGTTCTTCGGCTTCGTAGAGCTTCTTTTTACGGCTCTGTTGTTCACGCACCTTGCAGTGCTTGGTGAGTCGGGGCATGTGTTTTAGAAAAATTTGAGCGGGTGTCATTTCGGATTCCTTTCCTATTCGTTTGTGTGTTCGATGAGTTCTTCAAGGTCGGGCAAATAAATGCTGCCGTGGGGCACGTCGAAGTCATCAAGGTTCAACTCTTCGCCGAGCGACCATTGGCAAAAGTCATAGCTATCTAGAATGTGTTTCATGAGGCCAAGACCTCCGATTCTTCACAGCGTTGGCTCGTGAGGGTTTGAGATTCCATAACCACCTTTTTGCGATCAAATGGCAGCGGTGAAATCTGCTCGTCGCTGGGCGAGTATCCACACTCCCAGCAAAAGCTGTAGCTCTTCATAAATTCAAGTTTGTGCTCCCCGCAGCGGGGGCATTGGTGAACTGTCATGGCAACCTCCGTGTCTCCCCAGAGGTTTCTCCTCTGGACACTTATATAGGTTGCAAGACCGTGCCAAAATCCTGACAGACGCCAGCCGTCAGCCTAAAAAACAGAATTTGTTGAGTTTTTGCCCTTTTCCGAGGACTATTAAAAGTGTCTCGACCTATGAGATTCTCAAAAGTGTCTCAGAGACAAAAGTGAGACACTCGGTAGAAATGGACAGGTCCAAGATAGGATATTCTGGATCCACTAACCAAAAAGAGGAATATGAGAAAATCGCTGGCCATAATACTTCTATTTTTTTCAGTTTATTCAAGTAGATCTTCTGCCGATAGCGCGTCTGAAACTTCTCCAGTCTATCCAGAACCAAGTAAGCAAGACTGCACTTTCTACCCGCAGCTTGAAAAACTACTAAATTGTAAATCAAAGAGTCGCTATCTCGTCGATTATGGACAGCCATATTGCGAAAAATTTCAAGAAATGCGTGAAACTTGGACAAACCCTTTAAAAGAGTGGGTCCCTATAACAACCCATTGCCTACAAACTGAACTTGTCCGTGATAAAAGAAATTTAAAGCCTTGCAACCTGATGGAAGATACAGCGTTTGGAAGCCATCCAACCTGCTACATGAGATCAGGGTTCTGCGATTTTAGCTACTCAGACAAACAACGTGTCTTGAACGTCGTTGCATTTGTCGACATTATCTCATCATTTAGTCAATCAACCGCACAAGCTTTGAGAGTTAAAAGCACGTGCGACA
>CAZXHL010000214.1:0-1758 GCA_964640545.1 uncultured Bacteriovorax sp.
TACCTTATGTAAAAAGTTTAAAGAAATGGCATGATTTAATGGATGATGAATATACTGCATTAAAACCAAGCCAAAAATTACAAAATGGATTTCAATTTGTAGAATATATTGGAAAAGAAAATTTTGAACAAGATAATGCAAGTGAATCAATGCCACTATCAACTGGAGGATTTGAAGTCGGAACTTCCGCAGCTAAATTTATTACTCACGGTAAAAGCCGATGCCTTCGAGATTTGCCTTGAAAAATCTGACAAATTGAAACGAAGTGGCGCTTTGGCCGTTCGCATCGATTTGGCCTAAAACCCGCCGCCTGCCTTTAGATATTCTAGTTCTTTTTCGCTTGAGGGGCGTCCAAGTAGTTTGTTCCTGTGAGGGAAGCGTCCAAAAGTTTCAATCACATCGAAATGCTTTTGGGCATAAGTTAAGTAGCCGTCAGCGATAGGCTTGAGGAATTCGTCTTGATCTTGAACGAGTCCTTTAAAAAGGATCAAACTCAATTGCTGGTCTTCTAACTTTTCTGAATGTTCGAAGGGTAGATACAAAAAAACTCTCTCGAAGAGGTTCATGGTTCGATCTCGCCCTTCGCGAACAGCTTCCTTTGCGATCTCTAGCGCCCTGCGGTCGTTCTGATACATTTTACTAGATCCACGAAAAGCATTCCGGGTGAATTGGTCAAGGAGGACGATACAAGAGATAAGTCCCTTCTCGGTGGTTGTCCATTCTTCATGATCTCTTCTAGCAACTTTCTCCATGGTCATGGAAAAGCGTGAACGGATTTTTTCATCAACCTTGGGGTCGTGCCCGAACCATAGGGCGGATTGCCGAGTGGCGTAGTTCGAGCTGATCTCTATGTCTCGGAACCAAAACTTGTAGACTTCATCAATTTTTTTTGTGTGCGGCATTATTTTTTCTCACGCCAATCTCAAAGTTCTTGGGTCAATCTCAAGACCGATTAAGGTTAGATCCGATTTGTGCTCCGTTTTCTCAAGATGTTCCTGCATTCGAATGGAAAGGTGGTTCATGTTGGAGAGTAGCGAGTCATCACGATCATTTTCTTGGATATTGCCTAGCTTGAGCGGCTTTGCATACTCTTCGAAGGAGCTTTCTGAATTCCATTGTTTCCCTGAAAAGTAGAGCCGCGTTCCTGGTTGAAGAATGGTGTTGTATCGATAAGCCCTGAGCGAGCTTATCGGTTGCGTTGAGTTAGCAGGTTTGAGTAATTCAGGGTTTGAAATCAGTGACTCCGGTGCGATCCAAGCAAAGTTTCCTAGTAAGCCTTTTTCATAGGCTCTCGTGAGCACGGGGGCCTGGCCTATGGATACTCCTGATAGTTCCAACTTTTTCAAATCCAATTTGTGTATACTCAAACGATAGCTGCCCTTTTTTTGAGCCTCAACAATGGTGTCGGTCAAAAGATCAAAGATGACTTCGGGTAAAGGATTTTCTTGTTTCTCCAAAATTTGAGCACTTTTGACTCTGATTAAGCTTTGCATCAGAACGCTGCTTAGGCCAAAGCTTGAGGTCCAGGATTGAATGATCCAAAGTTCTTTGTTGCTTTTGAGGGGAATGAAATCAAATGATTCCGAATTCATTTCCATGGCACTCACATAGCGCACGCTTCCCTTAAGGCCGGGGAGTTGCGGGATCTCAGTTGGGGTGAGGTGTTTTTGCAGAGTTCTTGCCAAATGCAGGTCGTCTTGCGTGCTTTCGAGGAGAGATTTGAGGTCGTTTTCAAGTTTTCGAAAACGCTCTTTCATG
>CAZXHL010000215.1:0-1739 GCA_964640545.1 uncultured Bacteriovorax sp.
TAAGTTTTGGTGACGCCTTAAGGTCTGAAAGACTTTGCGAAGAAATGACCCTCAAGGGTTTTGCCGAGATTCTAGAGGTGAGCGCACAACACTTATCTGATATCGAAAACGGCAGACGTTTTGTGAGCGTAGACCGTGCGGCTGCATTCGCAAAAAAACTCAAACAGTCTGTACCTCTTTTTGTTCAGCTAGTCCTTGAAGACGCCATTAGGCGCTCCAAGCTAAAGTTAAAAATCAAGGTTGAGGCCGCTTAGGTCATCCGGCAAGCTTGTCCAGTGCCCGGTAGGCCTCATGCACGGATGAATAGCTCAGCCCTAATTCCTTCGCTATTGCATACGGCGACTCATAGCCTTGCTGCTTTAGGGTAACTATGTCGCTCCTCCAATTGCTGCCCACGAGTAACCTATTGGCATATTGATGGTTGAGTTTAGCTAGTTCTTCAGGAGTTTCTATGTCGCTCTCGCGGATTCGTAGGCTTGTGATTGTTGTGTAAAACCCGCACACTCTAAACTCCTCAACAGTGGTGCTCCTGGCTGAGGTGTCGAAGCTAGACACCTCTCTGTTAAAGAATGCGAAGTAGCCTTCAGCTTGAATCTTGTGAACCGACTTTCGCCAGGCAGGATATTTTTTCTGAGCAATGTAGTTTACAAGAGCCTTCATGACGATTGCTGCGGGCTGATTGTTTGTGATGCCGTTAACGTATTTTGCTAACTTGCCAATGTTCACTTGCCGATGATGCACTACTAGCCAAGATGTCACGAGGCTTAAGAGGCGACCATCATCTTTCTCGACAATTTCTAAGATGGCCCTAACTAAAGTCTTTTCAATATCCACAAAATATGTAGATACTTCAGGTTCTTTTGAAAATTGCAATTTAAAGCCAATCCTGATCAGATCAAAATTCAGGCTCTGGCTCTTTGTCAGCTTCACGGATCTTCTCCAATTGTTTCTTAAGTCGTTCTAGGCTTTCCGCGACTTCTGTCTTTTCAGCTTCTCGGGTGATGCTAATAACCCATTTTGTGGTGTCAGCTAACTCCTTTTCGTTTGGAGCGAGTGCCACTATGTCGGCATAGTCCTGCGCTTCACGATTGGTGAAACTCTTCACCTTCGCCACGAGAAAGTCTTGCCGCCCTAACGTCTTTAATTTGAGGCCAGGGCCATCATGCAAAACTTGAGTTCGGTCCCTCCATCCAGTTTGTAGATCTTTTTTAAACACGCTTGCAGCGTCGTTGAGCCATGTGACTGCCTCAAGTTTTAGCTCTGGATGCTTTTCAGCAAAATCGATAGAAAGCAGTTTTACGGAGGTACTTAGGTTAGGCTCTAAAACATCCATGTCATGTGTGAATCTGTTCGTGATGTCGAGAAGCACGAGACCTGCTCCCCCTGCTATGGTTAGCTCAAGACTCGTGTTTTGAGAAACTAAGAAATCGTCTAATTTTTGAACCAATTCTTTTCCGATCATTGAAATAGTATATCGGATATTCCGACATATACCGCATTTTTGTGGGACAAAAAAACAGGTATTTAGCTTGTTTTTACTCAAATTCGACAGATAATTTAGGCCGACTTCTTGCTTCCAGATGCTGAATGTTTTACCATACAAATGTATGGTAACGAATGCCCGAATGGATATCATTAAAAAATTCCGAATTTTTCTTCAATCGCTCACAAAGCGAAACGAAATTCTATACGAACAAGACAGCCTTTCGATCATTGTAGAGTTTGCCCCCTACTCCAGG
>CAZXHL010000216.1:0-1698 GCA_964640545.1 uncultured Bacteriovorax sp.
TGCCGTAACCAATATCCGCCCTTGCGGACTTTGGGAATGAAATCAAGTCTTCCCTAGAGCTGCCGAGCCAACGTACTTTTTTCACTATTATTATTATTATATACAATATTTTGTATAGCGTAAAGGATGATTTTAGTCCCGTACGTCTAAAGCTTTGTGTGGAGCAAAATTACTTGAGACCTTCCTTTTTAAGGAGAGGGCACACATCAAGAGGGTTCTTGATGTGGTGATGATAACGGACTTGGCGTTTGAATTGTTTGGAAATAACAAAGAAGAAACGACTTCATGGCTAACAGCTCCGAACTCACTTTTATTCGGCGATTCACCTTTTGAGATTTGCATGAGTGGACAGGCTTCTCCTCTAAAGAGATGGCTTCTTGAAAGACTTGGCAAAGAGTCCATTACTGCGTAATTCTCATGCGACGTACAAAGAAATTAAAATCTCAGATAAAGCGCGGCGGTAAAAAGAAGACCGCGATAAAAGTGGTCATCCGAAAAACTGGTATTGCTCATCACTTTGACGATGTGGCCGGATGGGAAAAACTCATGGCTCTTTTTGAAAGTAAATATGGCTCAAAGCAAAAAGCTGATCTTGTAACGGCTGCGAGTTTCGACAGCTTCATGTAAAAGCAGACAATTTCCACACGCCCGGATTTTGCGTTTTCTAGCAATGTCTTTCGGGTCGTATCGCCCAATGTAAATCCGCTTAGCGTTGCTGGAAGTCTTGCCGATGGTGGGCGTTTTAATATTGGTGGAGCGTAGCTTACGCCACCACTGCCTCACTTGACTAAGTGGAGCGCTCTCTATGCGGCGGATACGCTAGATTGCGCTCTTCAAGAAGCGCAGAAACCTTTGGGGCAGATCAAAAAATATACGCTTCAGTACAAGGGAAAAAAAGAATTTCTTCTTTGGGATTTGAGGAAAGTCATCGCCGAACTCAACTATCCCAATCTCGACCGAATCATCAAAGATACCCCCGTTGAGGCCATCTGGGGTTATTAGAAAATTCCGAAGCCCTCTCAGATTCTTACGTTCTATCTAAAACAGATTGGCGGAGATGTAATTGTTTTTGAGTCAACAAAAGTTCCATCTAGTCTAAACTTTTCGTTCTTTCTTTGGGATGATTCTGCGGCAGCTAAAACGTTTACAGCAGCATCAATTCTTGAATAAGAAATGCATAGAGAGATTTAGACTTACTAAGTAAGATGACACTCTTTTCCGAAAACACACTAAGCGCCTGCAATTTTTTGTCTTCAAGCGGAAGGCCTGCCTTGAGTTTTTCAATGCTTTGAACGTCCATCTTTGCAATGTTTCTTGCGAGCATTGAATGTGCAGCTAAGCAATATTGGCACTCGTTAGATCGGCTAACAGAAAGCAAAACCGTTTGTTGCTCGATTGGCGTCAAAGAAGTTTTTGAAAAAAATCTGATAGCGCAAGATATGAACTTATGACCGACTTTGATCCCGCCGTGACGCTAAAGAGGTTAGGAATAAAAGTCATGGACTTTTGAATTCCTTCCAGCAAAGGTCGAGTTTCTTGGGGAGCCGACGTGGCTTTCACAGATTCCATTAATATTTGAAGACGAAGCTGAAGTCGTTACCTCCCAGAGCGTCTCTGATGCTCTGATCAAACTTTCTGAAGGCTTTTTCGATATCGCGCTACTCGATTTGAACTTCGATGGTGAATACCGCACGGGTA
>CAZXHL010000217.1:0-1690 GCA_964640545.1 uncultured Bacteriovorax sp.
TAATCTTACATGACCATCAACAGCTTCTAGAATTTCTTGGGACTCATTCACTTTAAGCCCTAAGTTAGAAGTTATGAGATCAGCCAAACGACCTGGCTCTGTAATTTCGTCTACAACAATTAAGATGTCGGGGGAAAGCATCTTACCAAGGTTAATGATCTGTTCGAGTTGTCCCTTAACGGATTTCATCAATCCTTCTGACTGAGCCTTTTTCTCTTCCGAGTAAGTATCTTCTAGTCTTTCGATCTGAACTTTAAAGAAAGGCGTCGATTGATCAGTGACTTTGACTCTAGCCTTCGCGATACCTTGAGCTAGGATCTTCACTCGACCATCAGCAAGCTTGCGCATGCGCATGATCATCGCAACCGTTCCAGTTTGGTAGATACCATCCGGACTTGGGTTGTCTTCGCGAATTTCTTTCTGACTTGCTAAAAAGATTAGCCTGTCTTTCGCGAGAGCTTCGTTTACCGCTCTAATGGATGATTCTCTTCCCACAAACAGAGGTAAAATCATGAAGGGAAATACAACGACGTCCCTCACCGGTAACATAGGTAGTGAATCAGGAATTACAATATCATCCATATCTTTTGGTGCCATCTGGCCTCCTCATCTTTAGAGCGACTTAGTTTTGAAAACCCCCGAGGTTCTCTTGCCGCTCTAAGATACGATTCGGTGTGAATATTGAATGTCTTTAAGAATTTAGGGGTCAGTCATTTGACCCCTAAATTTCGTGCGTCATACGACGCGATTGGCAGCTATTTGGTATCGGATACCAAGCCGCCAAGTCGCCCAGCCTAGTTCAGGCGAATGCTGCCTTGATACACGAAGGCTCCGCGTTGAGTTTTGTAGAGTTGAAGCTCGGAGAGGGTGTCCCGGCTAGCGTCCCAAATATGAAGCCCCATTGCACCAGGAACTTCGCCCAGGTATTCCAAACGAGAACGCAATTCGTCACGACTCGATGGAGGCATAGATGACTTCTTATAGGCCATGTTGAGCGCGAGGCCCACATCATAGCCCAAAGCATTGAGAGAGTTGGGCATAGATCCATTGCGCACTTGAAATTGCTCAACAAAATCCTTGGTGACAGAACTTTGACGCTCACTCGACCACGAATCCACAAAAAGCGACCCATCCAAATACTGCCCTGCCCTTCTCAAAAGATTAGGATTCTTCCAAGTCGCAGGTCCGATCAACACCGGAGTCTTCACATCAGCATAAAGCAAAGCCGGAACGATCTGTCCGAGAGGTCTGTAGGTATCAGGAATAAAAAGAACATCAAAATCAACGATTGGCGGCGTCTCTAATTCACGCTTTTCTTTGGGCGTAAGGTCTCTCCCAAGCTCAGTCTCTTTCTTCTCGACCATCATTTTGAATTCTTCGGAACGCATATAGGGATGTCCCTTGCCGATCATATTTTGGATTGGCACTTTAAAATCCGTCGTCTTTGGAGGATAAGATTCTGCGGCAGAAAGAATGCCTCCTTGCATGCGAACAGAATCCACATAAGCTTTGGCATAGGTCTCACCAAAGCTATCTTCCGGGAATAACACAGCAAATTCATCGGCCTTTAATCTCTCACGGCTAAAGCGAACAAGCGCGTGAGCCTGCTTCGCGGGAGTGACAGCCGAGCGAAAAACAAAGTTGCCCTTCTCTGGAAGGTCGGGCTTCGATGACAATGCAATATTCGGCA
>CAZXHL010000218.1:0-1639 GCA_964640545.1 uncultured Bacteriovorax sp.
TTTTCAGTGTCTTATGGATTGATAAATTTCAGTTAACAAGCGGCAATGATGCAATATTCAGCTACTAATTTCTTCTCTAGGACCAAATCAGAGTTGGATGATGAATCTGGATGAGGCCTGGTCACATCGGTGCTTTGGTCCATAAGTATGGTTTGTTCGTGATAATTTTTGCGCGAAAGCTTTAGCTTGGAATAGCTGTTCAGGTTGAAGAGTGCTTTGTGGGGGAGATAAAGTTGTTGGCTGCGCTTTGTGTCTCATCGAAAAATCGAAAGACCATCTCTTGATTTTGATCACACATTTTTTCTTGAAAACGAGCTAGAAATTCTAAAAACTTATCGCTTGCAAGTCTAACCCCATCAGACTTCTCAAAGTCTACGGGGTATTGTTCCAGTCTATCTATATATCGGTCCTGAAAATCTGAGAAAATTGCTCGAAAAGTTGGCAGCATATTTCGGATGTGAGGGTGCATAAACTCGCCTTCTATAATTTCCGCCTCGGAGCTAGTGAAGGCTTTTTCATATGCATTTTTATAGATTGCCAAGGTAAGAAGATAAACTTCAGAGGAAAAGTAATCTCGGGTTCTCTGTGCTCTCCAGAATGGGTTGAGATTGAACCCGCAGTGGTTAGCAAGTTTGTGCAAACGAGCTTCGTCTAGATTTTCAAGCACTTTCATGCCCAAGTCCATTCCGAGTCGTTCTAAGTCTTCACTTTTCATGATCACCCCTTCGAGAGTATTGTATGGCGCCATTGCTGGAAAAGAAAGGCTTTTGTACTTGTCGAGCAGATTTTATTTCCAACAGTCAGAATGTTCTATAGGTCTAGTTTGTGAAGATTTGTAGTCGCAATCGCATCGTTTGCCTCCCAGATTGTTTTGTAATTAATTTTGTGAAGTTTTGCTAGTTCGTTGAGGGAGGTTCCTTCCTTCGCATTCAGGACAGCTGAGACCGCATCTACTTTGGCGTTTGAGCCAAAGAGCTTTCTGAGCCTGAAGCCCTGATGATGCTTTATGAGAAAATCCTCGTTCATAATATCTCCAGGACGATCCCTAATAAATCCTTTGGGGACAACCAGTTTTCCTTGAGAGAATCTTTCATCTTCTCCGTTCTTCTTCACTAGGTACTCGGTGTCCTTAAACAAGAGTGTGCGACGTTTCGGGAGGCTCATTTGAAATTTCTTAAATCTTGAGTCTGATCTGAAATGCAGAGACAATGCTCCAACCAGCATTGACGCCCTTTTGTCTTCTTTAAAGATGCTATGTTTCGTTAGTTTGCTTGGAATCAGCCTTTGTCCATGTGCTTGAAACCAGTTTAAGACAATACCCAGCACTCTTAGATCGCCTTGGAGGCCAATCTCAAGCGCATGACAAATAGCTTCTTCTATGTCTGCATTATAGTTTGGCTTAGCTTCGATAGTGGTTCCTAAGCCTGCCAGGCCCTGTAAAATTTTAAGATTACTTGGGTTCAAAATCGTCGCCTTTCTCCTTTGATTGCTGCAATGCCGCTTCAAGCTCGATTCTTTTTGTCCTGCAATGTGATGGCCAATCTGGGTTTCCGTCTTGTTTATGGACCCACCTAAATGCATTATCCAGCTCCTCCTTCGAGGGGCTCATCGCAACGCAGTCCGGGAGGTCAACCTGCCT
>CAZXHL010000219.1:0-1574 GCA_964640545.1 uncultured Bacteriovorax sp.
TCCTAAGCACAAACCAACTATTTAGAATGATTGAGAACCCGAACTACGGCTTTTGGGGCTTTCCACTTTTTACCGCGCACAGTCTTTTAGCACGTTTACGCAATTAATTTGCCTTGGAGTATTTTTTTTGCATTTTTTTATTGACCCCACACGCCCTTTATAGCAATACAGTAAATGCACTCAAACTCCCCCCAGAGCCCAGTGCACACCACCCAAGCTTCGATCCCACCAGATCGGAGCAAACATTCCGCCATAAGTGGGGCGAGACTTTCTCTAAGAAAGTTTCGCCCCACTAAATTTTTGCTAAAAGGAATATCGTGGCTTCAAAACTTCAAACATGGAACACCCTTCAAGAGCTTCTCGCTGACCTTCAACAATACTGCGTGCTACCTTCCTCCAGTTCTGACCACGTCGGAGTTGCCGCGGCACAAAAGTTTCTAGCCAGCCGCCTAGAGAGCTACATCGGACTCCAATGCCAATTCATAGACAACCCGATGGGTCCGAATCATTCCGGCCCCATGCTACTCGCTTCAAGCAAAAAATCATCTGGTCCACGAATCGCCATGATCTCGCATGCCGACACACTCGATGGACACGAGTTCGACCAGCACCGATTCTCTATCGCACTTACAAAAGATAAAATCATTGGACAAGGCGTCCTCGATGACAAAGCCTCCCAATTCGTCGCTCTCTGGGGGTTGAAGATGTTTGTGGAGAAACATCCCAATCACCGAATCGGTTTTGATTTTGTCTCCTCTCCCAATGAAGAATTAGGAAGCCAAGGCTTTCATCCATTTTACGAAGAACTTTCAGGTTCCGTATCGATGGCCCTTGGCTTTGAGCCTAGCCTTCCAGATGGGGCGATTGTCTCTGAACGCCGCGGAAACCGCTGGTACAAAATTGAAGTCGTCGGAAAAGAGGCCCACGCGGGCCGCGGCCACAAAGTGGGTTGCAATGCGGCTCATGAACTAGCGATCAAGATCGCCAAGCTTCACAAGCTCACCAATTACAAGAAAGACATTACACTAAACATCGGCCAGATCCTCAGCGACAGCACGACATACAATGTGGTCTGCGGGAAAGCGATGGCCAAACTTGATTTAAGATTCTCCGACAACAAGGGCCGAGATGAGGCCCATAAGTCTATTGAAAAAATTCTCAAAAAATCTCACGTGAAATCCAATGAAGGTAAAGCCGAAAGCCAATGTCACTATACAATTGAAGACGATTGCCCCCCACTCCACCAAAAACGCAGCAGCAAAAAGTGGGTGAAAAAGTATTTGGACTGCATCGAATCCGTTGAAGGCAAGAAAACCTACGACACCAAGTCAGGTGGCGGCGCGGATGTGAGTTACATGGCTAGAAAAGATCTTGTCGTCATCGACGGCCTAGGCGCCATTGGTGGGAACATGCACCGCAAAGACGAATACGCCCTGATCGAATCCATTGAAAGCCGATCGAAGGCTCTTTGCCTCTTCCTTGAAGACTGCGAAAAGAATCTGAAATAATTTACTGTTCATTCAACTGTGCGCGCTTAAGTGTTGCAAGAGCGTCTCCCGTTTTGGGGTCTTTCT